>CAYJGA010000284.1:0-3253 GCA_964369255.1 uncultured Desulfovibrionaceae bacterium | reverse complement strand
CACCACAAAGGCCGAGAAAGCGCCAATCATATAAATTTCCCCGTGCGCAAAGATAATAAGCTCAATAATGCCATACACCAAGGTATACCCAAGGGCAATGAGCGCATAAATGCTGCCACGAGTCAGGCCGCCAAAAAAAAGCTCTATAAAATATTGTATATCCATCCGCCACCCACTTTCTTCACATAAAACACGACATAAGGGGCATGCAACTCCATAGGAGCGCACACCCCTTGAAATGACATACTAGTCAACAATAATCATATGTTCCGTTTCAACATACTTGCCATTGCGCACTTGGAACATGGAAAGACCCACGCCAAGGGAATCGCCCGACTTGCTGAACATAATATTGCCAGCAGGGGTTTCGACGCGCTGTGTGCGCAACACTTCCAAAAGCTTGTCAGTGTCTGTGCTGCCGGACTTTTCAACGGCATTCAAAAGCGCTTGAGCAGCAGCATAGGCGGTGTAGAAGAAGGCGCCGGGTTCGGCGTTGAACTTCTTCAAATGTTGCTCACGAGCTTCCTTGTAAATAGCCAAGGTACTCGTATCGCTGGCGCTGGAAGCGTAGACGCCTTCAGCGTCCTTGCCGGCCATCTTGATGAAGGTATCGTCCTTCACGCCGTCAGGCGCCACAAAGGGAACGCGCACGCGGTCGCGAGCCATTTGCTGAACAAGCTTAGACGCTGTAGGATGATAGCCGCCAAAGATTACCACGTCAGCCTTCGCTCTCTTGAGCTTACGCACAGTGGCGCTGTAGTCCACAGCATCAGGGTTGACAGCTTCAAAAAGAACGATTTCTACGCCGCCGGCCTTTTCAAGAAGCTCTTTGTTTGTTTCTGCATAGCCCTTACCATATTCGCCATTGTCATGCAAAATAGCAATTTTCTTTGCTTTTAATGCATCCACAACAAATTGGGAGGAAAGACGCGCTTGCACATTGTCATTGGCGATGGTGCGCAAGAAATAAGGATTGTCACCGCTGGTGGTCAAGCTGGGAGTTGTGGCTGATGGAGAAATAGCAATCAGCTTTACGTCTGTATAAATAGGCAAAGCGGCCTTTGTTGCGCCGGAACAGATGTGCCCAAGCACAACATCCACCTTGTCAGAAACAAGCTTTGTGGCGGCATTTGTCGCCATTTCTGGCTTGCACTGGTCGTCCTGTGGAATAACAACAATCTTTTTACCCATGATGCCACCCTTGGCATTGTATTCGTCCGCCACGAGTTGCGCGGCGTTGAGGGTGGGCAAGCCATAAGAAGCCAAGTCGCCGGAATGCGCTCCGGGAACACCAAGTCGAATGACGTCCTCTGCCAAGGCGGTTCCTGCAAAGAGTGTCAAAGCAAGAGTCGCCAACAAGAGGGATTTCATCTTCTTCATGAAAAAAACTCCATCAAAAAATTAGTCAGAAAAATTTTGCACCATGCCTGTTCGTGATCACCTCGGACGCCCATGCGTATGCAGACGCGAACACAAAAAAGCGTCTCCCAAAAGCCTGCGAAAAGCATGCAGCAGCACAATATCCGAACAATGCGCGCACCGCGTAGAACATCCTCTAAGAGTGCCACACATCAACCTTTTTTGTCAAACAGTTGTTTCTTAGTTTTTTCATAGATCAATTTTCTACATATTCTCATGAAATTAAAAGGCATTTTTGACACATTTCTCCGCGCATCCCTTTTTTATTGACTTATACGGTGAAATTTGCTTCAACAAGACACACATAAAAATTCTTGACAAACACTAAAACTCTTGTCAGCCCCCGCGGCTTTTAGGAAATTATGCACAGAAGAGCTTCACCCGACCCCCGCATACTGCGCGCCTCCATGGTGCGCTATTTAAAAGAGCAGAAAGGCATCACTGACAGAGCCGTGCTTGAGGTCATGAACACCCTGCCTCGACATGAGTTCGTCCAAGAGGCCTTTCGACTGCAATCGTATGAAGATATGCCCCTACCCCTTGGCTATGGGCAAACTATTTCCCAGCCCTCCACAGTGGCACTTATGACACAGCTCTTATGTCTTAAGCCGGGCATGCGCGTCCTTGAAGTGGGCACAGGCTCCGGCTATCAGGCCGCCATCCTCTCCCTCTTGGGCTGCAAGGTCTTCACCGTAGAGCGTATCCCCGAGCTTTACCACGCCACACGCGACCTCCTCATAAACAAGCTGCGATTGCGCCATATCTACATGAAGCGCGACGACGGAACCCTTGGCATGAAGGAGGCCGCACCCTTTGACCGAATCCTTGTCACCGCAGGCGGCCCCACCATCCCCAAACCACTCGTACAACAGCTCGAAGACAATGGCATGCTACTCATTCCCGTGGGCGAGGAAAAACGCGCACAGAGACTTATGAGCGTGCGCAGAGAGCATGGCTCAGTTATCGTAAAGGACATGGGCGCCGCTGTTTTTGTGGATTTAGTGGGGAGTCATGGATGGTAAAAGGTGGGTCTAAAGCGGCTTGCTAAAAATTTCTTTTTTTCATATGCTTCTTCTATCTTGTACGGAACCGCTTTTTCAAAACGGAAAAACAATCTTTAACACGGAGGAAATGCTATGAAATCTTTAAAAGGAACGCAAACAGAAAAAAACATCCTTACCGCCTTTGCGGGCGAATCCCAAGCTCGCAATCGCTATGATTTCTTTGCAAGCGCCGCCAAAAACGAAGGCTTTCGCCTTGTTCAAGAAATATTTGCAGAAACAGCCAGCCAAGAAAAAGAACATGCCAAGCGCTTGTTTAAATTCCTCGAAGGCGGTGAAGTGGAAATTGTCGGCGCCTTCCCTGCTGGTGTCATCGCCTCCGCAGAAGTCAACCTTGTAGAGTCCGCCGCCGGCGAACATCACGAATACACAGAAATGTACCCAAGCTTTGCCGCCATCGCCGAAAAAGAAGGCTTTGGCGAAATCGCGGCTGTTATGCGCAATATCGCCATTGCAGAAGAATTTCACGAGAAACGCTTTTTGAGCCTCGCCAAGCAAATCCGCGAAGCCACCATGTTCAAAGCGGAAGCCCCTGTCACTTGGCGCTGTCTTAACTGCGGGTGGTTGCATGAAAGCGCGCACGCCCCCACACTCTGTGGCGCCTGTAATCACCCCACAGCCCACTTCGAGCTTCTCTATCACACCTTTGAAGCCTAGGAGTTGTTTCTAAATAAAGAGATTTTTTTGAAGGGGGTTTGGGGAAAGCTTTTTTTGTTTTTTATTTTTTTTGTTTAAGGTTTTTTCTTGGGGGGAAACTTTTTTTAGGAAAAAAA
>CAYJGA010000283.1:0-3255 GCA_964369255.1 uncultured Desulfovibrionaceae bacterium | reverse complement strand
CAGTGCGCAAGGCCTCATAGAAACAGCGGAATACTTTGCCGATGCCTTTGATGGCTTCTCACCCGCAGGCAGCACCATCTCCACGCAGGAAGCCGCAGGGGATGCGCTAGACGCCATTAACGAAGCTATTATTTCCAAGGACAAGATTCGTGCGCACCTTGGCGCCATCCAAAATCGTCTTGAGGAAACCATTAACAACTTGAACATCCAAGCTGAAAACTTGCAAGCCTCTGAGTCGCGTATTTCTGATGTGGACGTTGCCATCGAAATGACAGAATTTGTGCGCAACCAAATTCTCACGCAGAGCGCCGTGGCCATGCTCTCGCAAGCAAACTCGCTGCCGCAAATGGCACAACAAATCATCAGCGGCGGTTAATCGTCCCGCCTGTGGAACATGGAGTGATGCGCGGCGGCTTGTTGAAAGTGCGCCGGCATCAAAAACAAATAGGCTGGTGCCACCGGAAACGGGATGGCCAGAGACAGAATGTTCAGAGACGAAAAATCAAGAACAGAACAGGTTCAAAGGGTGTTATCCTTTGAACCTGTTTTCGTTTGACAAGACGAGCGACAGAACAAGACAGGGCACAGGAGCAAGACTTGACTTCATGTGCCATTTGGCTACACTGGTCTTGCACACACTTTTAACAACACATAAGGGGGGGAAGATGTCGACCATAACTTTTGACACCCTAGGATTCAGCAAGAGCCTTCGCCAAGCGGGTTTTTCCCAAGACCAAGCAGAAGCAATGACACACGCGCAAAGCAAAGCACTACAAGAAATGGTGAATGCACAAGAACTCGTCACAAAGAAAGACTTGCACATTGCACTTGGCGCAACAAAACATGACCTCGAACTCAAAATTGCAGAAGCTAAACACGAACTTATCAAATGGATTGTAGGTGCACTTCTTGCTCAGTCAGCTTTAATTGTAGGTATTATTGCCTTCATGAAATAACACGCATAACATGCGTTGTTACCGCATTGCTACTTGAAAATCAGTGAATCCTCTGTCAGAAAAAAGAAGGAAGTGAGGCGGACAATTGTCGCGGCACAGAACTGAGCGTTCGTTAGAGTCTTCAATCTTCGCCTCACACAGAATGCGCTCCCGAAATCCATTTGTCAAGCGTGCCATAGAGCGTCACCGGATTGATGGGCTTCGTAATATGGTCATTCATGCCATTTTGAAGGCTGATTTCATAGTCGCCGTCCATGGCGTGCGCAGACATAGCAATGACCACAAGGTCTTTATATGCGGGATTTTCGCGAATTTTCCGCGCCGCAGTCAAACCATCCATGACAGGCATTTGAATATCCATAAGTACAGCAACATAGGTATTCTTTTCTAAAATATTCAATGCCTCTTGTCCATTTTCCACCACGTCCACGGTGTAACCCACATCCTGCAAAAGCTCTTTTGCGATAATCTGATTGATTTCATTATCTTCTACCAAGAGCAAGTGGCCTGTATAGGCAGCACGATCACACAGCGTCGTCTCATGGTCATAAGAGTGCAACTCCACATCATCCGCGCATACAGGCAGTGTCAGGGCAAAAAAGAATGTGGAACCATGCCCTTTCCGGCTCTCCACCCACAAGCTCCCCCCCATCGCTTCTACAATTTTCTTACAAATGACAAGTCCAAGGCCTGTGCCGCCATACTTGCGAGTGATAGAGGAATCTGCCTGCGTAAAAGCTGAAAAAAGGCGCTTGTGCTGCTCCGAACCGAGGCCAATACCCGTATCTTGTACAGAAAAAACACAGCGTAATACATTTTCATGCGGCGGGTCACAGTGTACGGAAACAGTCACGCCCCCTTCTTCTGTAAACTTCAGAGCATTACTCACAAAATTGAAAAGAACTTGTTTGATTCGCAAAGGATCGCCCAAGAGCACAGTGTCCGTGTGCCAACCTGCATCGACGGCAAGAAAAATGCCACGCTCCTGAGCTTTCGGATTATACAAAGCAGATATTTCATCACAAATTCCCTCGATACGAAAGGGAATACTTTCAAGCTCAAGCTTGCCTGCTTCCATCTTGGAAAAATCAAGAATGTCATCAATGATGCGCAAAAGATTATTTGCAGACAACAAAGTCTTCTGAACATAATCCTCTTGTTTTATATTGAGCTTTGTTTGCGAAAGAAGGTACAAAAGTCCCAGTATACCATTCATAGGCGTGCGAATTTCGTGACTCATATTCGCTAAAAATTCGCTCTTAATCCGGGCATTCTTCTCCGCACGGTCAATATGATGCTTCAGTGAAGACACCATGGTCAGCAAATGTTTATAGACACCACGATGGTTTTTTTTGTCATCAATATCATAGTCACCCGCAATAACCCTGCCTGTAATCCCTATAAGCTCCGAGGGGTCCTTCCCCAGCTGCCTCCGAATACTCCAGATAAGCCACGAACACAGAAATGCTGCAAAAAGTACCACACATACTATACTCATATAAATCAGGGACAATGAGTGTGCATACACTGCGTCGCCCTCATGCGACACACGCACCCCCTCGCGTCTGTTAATATTGACCGCCTCCAAAAGCTCGTTAGACGCACTATCAAATAATATACGAGACTCGTTTTGCAGTATAGACACAGCAAGCTCTGTGTTTCCATTTTGAGCAATGGCGAAAATTTGCTGGCTTAAATCAAGATATGCCTGCCACAAGGCAGAAAATCTGTCGTACACTTGTTGTTCTTGCTCAAAAGAAATGAGAGCCTCATACGTTTTTCTCACAACAGAAAGCTCTTGCAGTATGCTGGAGATTGCTTCCATAAATTCTAACTGTGTATCCTGATTTACCGAATCAACATAACTAATCTCATAAATTCTATAATCAGACGTAAGTGTGTTCATACGCTGCACATTAATTGTAGAAGGGAGCCAGTTTGTTGTTATTTCTATATTTTTTTGATTTACCTTTTGCAGTTGAATAATACTGAAAAAACCAAGAGCCGCAAAAGCGACGAGTAAAATAGCGGTTATAAGCACAAGTTTTGTAGATAATCGCATGTCTCTTCCTCTTTCAGTGTTACTGCATCGAATGTACGCCACAAAGAAGGCAATCTAAAATCAACTATATCAACACATTAACATGCATTACTTGCATATCGCGGACACTACCACAAGGTTCTTAAGAAAACAAGCTGTATTATTCAGAGAAAATCCACAAAAGTTCTAGGGGCTATTTCTAAATAGTTGACCTTGAATAAATGCGTTTTTTCAAAAAATCAAAATTCAATTTACAGC
>CAYJGA010000282.1:0-3261 GCA_964369255.1 uncultured Desulfovibrionaceae bacterium | reverse complement strand
GATACTCAATGCACAGGGCACGAGCATGGCTGTGACCGGCAAAGGCACCGCTTCCGTAAAGAAGAGGATGGCTGCCACGGCGAGGATGCCGAGGGTCAAATACGCTTGGCTATAATCCTTGGGGGCGTCTGCGGCGGCAGCGGCGGCGGATGCTATCTCGGGTAAAAATGCCATACAGGCAAACATCAAGAGGGTGAACATGCCCCCTAACAGTGTCCAAGGGTGCGAACGCAAATTTTTGTGTGCTTTCATATATTTCCCTTTTTGCGAAATATGGGTTTCATAATTCGCCGAGTTCAATAATTAATACTACTTAAGGCGTCTCCTAAACAAAAATAAGGCCGTGTCGTTGTAAACCTGAACCATTTTTGGCAAGGGCGCGCCCCCACGCACAGGGAGAGAGTTGGCGTCAAGGCGCGCATCCTGCTGTTATAAGTAGCTCTTATGCAGAGCGTCAGCGCGCTGAGCGCACGCCTTCACACGCTCTACCAAGCTTTTACGATACGCTTCCATATCTTCAATGGGACGCGTGGCAATGCCGGAGTCCATGGCGGCTTGCGCCACCGCAGGGGTTTCCCATTCGATGATGCGTGGGTCAAGGGGTTTGGGGATGATGTAATCACGCCCATACTCAAACTTTTGACCGTTGTACTTGTCCATGACTTCTTGAGGCACAGGTTCCTTGGCAAGGGCTGCCAAGGACTTTGCTGCCGCAATCTTCATGGCTTCGTTGATCTGAGACGCGCCTACATCAAGCGCACCGCGGAACAAGAAGGGGAAACCGGATACATTGTTGATTTGGTTTGGATAATCCGAACGCCCTGTGGCCATGATACAATCAGGCACGGCGTCCTTTGCGTCGGGGTAAGAGATTTCGGGGTCGGGGTTTGCGCAGGCAAAGAGGATGGGCTGCGGCGCCATGCTCTTGACCATGTCCTTGCTGAGCAAATCCTTGACGGAAAGGCCGAGGAACACATCCGCGCCTGTAAGCGCTTCTTCCAGCGTGCAATTTTCTTTTTGTGCGTATGCTTCCTTGTACTTATTCAAGTCGGTGCGACCTGCATGAATAAGACCGCGGGAGTCGAACATAAAGATATTTTCACGCTTTACGCCCATTTCGAGGTACAAGTTTGAGCAGGCAATGGCTGCCGCACCCGCACCGGAAATGACAACCTTGCAATCCTCAATCTTACGATTGGTGATTTCGCACGCATTGATAAGGCCAGCCGCAGAAATAACCGCTGTGCCATGCTGGTCGTCGTGGAAAACGGGGATGTTCATTTCTTCACGCAGCGTTTCTTCGATGAAGAAGCACTCAGGCGCCTTGATGTCCTCAAGGTTGATACCACCAAAGGTTGGCTCCATCGCCTTTACGATGTCGCACAATTTGCGCGGATCGTTTTCAGCAAGGTTGATGTCGAAAACATCAATGTCTGCAAACATTTTGAAAAGAATGCCCTTGCCTTCCATAACAGGCTTGCCGGCTTTCGGGCCGATATTGCCAAGACCAAGAACCGCAGTGCCATTGGACACCACAGCCACAAGGTTGGCACGACCTGTGTAAAGGTCAACCTTGCTCTCATCCGCATGGATGGCGAGGCAAGCCTCGGCAACGCCGGGGGAATAGGCCATGGACAAATCTTTCTGGTTGGCGCATGCCTTTGTGGGCAATACTTCCACCTTACCGCGACGGGGCGCTTCGTGATAATTGAGCGCTTCTTCCTTCGTATACAAAGCCATTGTTGTGTTCCTTTGAGCTATTTACTATGACAAGAACAATTGCGTGACATCAGGTTACGCAAGCCTTCTGGCACGATGCCTTTAACCGATTCCGTCACCAACATACGGCGCATGATGCCAAGCTGGTCTTGCAAAGGCAGCTTCTTGGGGCATACGTCGTGGCAGGCAAGCAAGCCCATGCAGCCAAAGACCCCTTGGTCGTTGCCGATAAGCTCGTAGAAATCCTTTTCATTACGATTGTCGCGCGGATCCGTATAGAAACGCGCCATACGGTTGATGCTGGTGGCACCGAGGAAGTCCTCACGCATACGCGCTGTGCCGCAGGCCGCGATACAACATCCGCACTCGATACAACGGTCAAGCTCAAAAATCTTTGTGGCAAGTTCGTTGGTCATGGGGTCTTCCACGGCTGTTTCGTCAAACTCTTTTTCCGTGTGAATCCATGTTTGCAAGCGTGTGCCCACATCGCGGAACCATGTGCCCGTGTCAACGGACAAGTCGCCCACAAGCTTGAACACCGGCAGCGGATGCAGCACAATATGCTCGCCAAGGCTGGATGTTTGGGTGCAGCACGCAAGCGCGGGGCGCCCGTTGATGACCATACCACAAGAACCGCAGATGCCGGCGCGGCAGCAGAAGTCAAATTGCAGTGTGGGGTCTTGTGTTTCACGCAATATGGAAAGCGCCACAAAGAGGGTCATGCTTGGGTGCTCTTCCAAATAAAAGGATTGCATATGCGGTACACTCTTAGGGTCAAGAGGATTGTAGCGCAAAATCTCAAAATGCAGTTTACGTCCCATAAATATTCTCCCGGCTTTTTATTTGATAGTTCAAACGCAGCTTTTCAGGCACGCGTCACACACAGATTGCGAAAGCAAAATTTAGCCACCAAGGGGGCGAATTTTATCTTCGGGAATCTCTGTTTTAATAGTGCTGCCGCCACCATAGCCACGATCGCCGGGCGGAATTTCATACCAAGGGGTCGCATCTTCATATGTTAAAGTAGGCAAGGTTTCGCCTTCCTTCCATGTGGAAAGAGTACGATTAAGCCACTTGACGTCGTTACGCTCGGGATAATCTTCACGGGCGTGGGCGCCGCGGCTTTCTGTACGCATAAGAGCGCCATAAGCTGTGCAGATACCAAGTTTCACCATGCCGCGAATGCGCAGTGCCATGGAAAGCTCGGGGTTGAAGCCCTTGTTGTTGCCCTGCAAAGAAATGTTTTCAGAGCGTACAAGCAATTCTTGCAACTCGTCCACAGCCTTTTGCAAGTCTGCGCCGTTACGGAAAATGCCCACATTGTCCATCATTGTCTTGTGCAAGAGAGCGCGCAAAGCGTAGCAATCTTCATTGCCCTTGCGACCATAGACCATGTTGTCAATGCGCTCTGCAACGCCCTTTGCAGCGTCCACAGCAGCAGCGGTGCCATAGCTTGTTTCATAGCCTTGGAGGTATTCCACAATCTTTTTACCGATGATACGACCCGCCACAACCGTTTCCGCCAGCGAGTTGCCGCCAAGA
>CAYJGA010000281.1:0-3268 GCA_964369255.1 uncultured Desulfovibrionaceae bacterium | reverse complement strand
AAAAAAAAGTTTTCCCCCAAACCCCCTTTCAAAAAAACCATCTGTTTAGCTATACAATCTGCGCATTTGAATGAAAAACAAGTTACAAGTCATCCTTGCCTTATTTGAAGCTTTGGCACGCTCTCAAGAGTACTTGGCAAGTATTCTTGAGAATGGTTCATACAATTAGAATGCTGTGGCGAGCCGCTCCCTTCTCTTCTATGATGCATGGGCAATAAATTCTATCTCTATCTCACTACTTTATTGATATTTTTCTAAAACTTTACCTTTTTTTAAAAACTTTTCCTTGTATTTCTCTTGGCACTCACCCTGAAATAGGATACAAGCGCAGTAGAAGCGATAGGGAATATTTGAGAAAGTTGCGTAATGCCCTGCGACATCATTAGTTTTTTGGAGTTTATGTGAAGAAGCCTTTCTATCTTACCTTTCAATTTCGGGTAAGTCTTATACTGTTTGTACTCATCAGCGTGGCATTCTTGATTATGGCGCAACTTGAGATGCGTCTTGTTGAAGATACGTTAACCCGCGAGAAAGAGCGTAAGCTCGTCGCAGTGACGCGTATACTAGATGCCATGCTTGATAAAGGCGGCTACGACGCTATTTTGCGTAAGGCCGGCGCAGAAAATGCCACTCGCGAAGAAAAAATCTCCGTACTTAATAAAGCCCTGTGGGACATCACCGAGAAAGTCGCTTCAGGCTCCAAGGAGCTGGGTGTTGGCTATTACAGCAAGGAACTTGATTGTATATTGACCTACGGCCCTGCAGACACAAACGGGCACCTTGTGGGGCGTTCTGTAGGCGAAAGTCATTCCGCACGCCATGTCATGGAAAACGGTCAAATGCTCATCGCATGGGGCACCATGGTTCGGGGCAATATCATGAATGCCATGTGGCCGCTGGAGCGCAATGGCGAAATTATCGGCTATACATGGGCCAATGAACTCAAAGATGATGTGAACTTGCAGATAGATGGCATTATCGCTGAGGCTAAAACTATTCTGGCTGTCACATTTTGCTTCATGGTTGTTCTTTTGATTGCCTTTTCACGACGTACTGTGCGCGATATTGATACTATTGTTGAAGGCTTACATAAGGTCGCTGAAGACCTGTCCTATCGTATGCCACCTTTGAAGGGTGAGCTTGGCGATGTGGTGACAAGCATTAACGACATGGCTGAAAGTGTTTTTGTGGCAACACAAAAAACAGAATGGGCGCGAAAAGTGCTACAAAATGTCATGGACAATATGGAAGCTGCCATCACTGTGTGCGACCCTCATTCAAGCCGTCTTATTTTTGCCAATACGTATTTGCAAAAACTCACAAGCTTAGAACACATGGAGAATCAACGCTGCTATGAAGTTCTGTACGGACGCAGTGAACCGTGCGAAGGTTGCCCGCAGGCAGCTTTCTTCCATAAGGATGGCACGCCGAACCACGCTGTTTTTTATCATGAAGAGCACAACATCGTGCTTGGCAGAGACTTCCTTGTGGCCGACCGCCTCATTTCATGGCATGACGACCGCCTCGTACACCTGCGCGTGGCGACGGATATTACAGACCGAAAGGCGCTTATCGCCGCACAAACTGCCAACCAAGCACAGCGCGACTTCTTGGCACGCATGAGCCATGAAATTCGTACTCCCATGAATGGTGTCCTTGGCATGACACGCCTCGCCCTTCAGGAAAATCCGGCGCCAAAGCAAAAGAATTATCTGAACAAAATCCAATCCTCCGCCTCCCTCCTCCTCGGCATCATCAACGATATTCTGGACTTTTCGCGCATTGAAGCCGGTGCCATGACCATCGAGCACAAGTCCTTTAATATCTACGATGTGACGGAAAGGGTGCGTGAACTTGTGGTGCCGCGTGCGGAAGAAAATGATACGCAGCTCCAAGTCTTTATCGATCCGTCCGTACCGGAATATGTGATGGGCGATAGCCTTCGCCTGTCACAAGTGCTCTTAAACCTGCTCGGCAATGCGACAAAGTTCACAAAGCAGGGCGTCGTCACTCTCAAAATCAGCGCAGCGGAAGTCTCAGAGAAGGCCGTGCGCATTGATTGCGCCATCACCGACACGGGGATTGGCATGTCAGAAGTGCAACAACAAGAGCTATTTAAGCCATTTTCACAAGCAGACACGTCCACTTCGCGCAAGTTCGGAGGCACAGGCCTTGGCCTTTCCATTTGTAAGGCGCTTGTGGAACTTATGGACGGCGAAATTGGCGTCACCAGCAAAGAAGGGGAAGGCAGTACCTTCTTTTTCCATGTGCTGCTTGAACCTGCTGCCCATGAAAGTGACGCCATCTCCGCCGCGGATGCGCCGTGGATGACAGCGCGCTACGAAGGCTATGACTTCTTGCTCGTGGAAGACAATTTTGTCAACCAAGAAATCGCCTTGGCTGTTTTGGGTGAGTTTGGTGTGAATGTGGATGTGGCGAATAATGGCAAAGAAGCCGTTGAAATGTTTGAAAACAAAAATTATGCTATCATCCTCATGGATGTGCGTATGCCCATTATGGATGGCATGGAAGCCACGCGTGTCATTCGCGCAAGTGCAAAGCACGACGCGCTCACGGTTCCCATCGTTGCCATGACAGCCAATGCCATGGCAGAAGATAAGGAAGAAACACGCGCAGCAGGCATGAACGGGCACATTGCAAAGCCCATTGATATGGATGAATTAAAGCAAGCGTTTTATCATGTCTTGTACAGCGGTGTTGCAGTATCACATATGGAAAATAAGCTTTAACAGGCTGTTAAGGAAAAATATGATGATGGAGTCTCCCCTTCCGAAGACATCGCTCGGCTGTGAAGCGGCGCGCGCTTTGCACAAGCAAGGTTTTAATTGCGCCCAAGCTGTGGCCTTAGTCTTTTGCGAGCGCTATGGCATTTCACGCGAGCAGATGCAGCGTGTCACATGTGCCTTTGGTTCCGGCCTTAATATGGGCGAGGTATGCGGTGCGCTTGCCGGCGCCTTGGTGATTGTAGGCTGTACGCACGGCGCCATCGTAACGCCGGATGCTATACAAATTAAAGATGCCAAAACGCGCTGTCGTTCTGCGGCCGATCCCATCACTGCGGCCTTTCGCGAAAAATTCGGCGCAGTACGCTGTCGCGATATTCTTGGACACGACATACGCACAAAGGAAGGCTTTGAGGCAGCGCGCCCGCTTTTAACGACGCTGTGTACGTCGATTATTGAGCATACAGTCATGAGCTTGGAGCAGCATGGGTATTAGTCAGGGCATGCTCATTGTGTTTTTTTGA
>CAYJGA010000280.1:0-3282 GCA_964369255.1 uncultured Desulfovibrionaceae bacterium | reverse complement strand
GGGACAAGTTTTGTGCGAAATTCTTCCTTTTTGTCGTCGCAGACTTGCCTTAATATTTTGGGGAGTTCGAGTGGCAGCCCTGCGCCGGAGAAGATGATGTCTGCCCTGTGTTCTATGGATGTTTTCACCATTTCTGTGAATGTGGTGAGTGCCACCATGATATTGACGCCTATGATACCCGATGTGAGTTCCCGCGCCTTTGTAATTTCTTGTCGCAGCGCGCGCAGGTTGGCTTCCAGAGGATTTTTTGCCACGTCCGGCTCCTTCATGCCAATCATGGCGCCTGCAATGACCCCAATGCCCCCTTGGTTTGCCACCGCCGAGGCGAGACTTGAGAGGGAAACACCCACGCCCATGCCCCCTTGAACGATAGGCAATTTTGCAGTTAACTCACCGATATGTAATGCTGGTAAAGCCATAAAAGTTCTCCTTGTGCGCATGTTTTGCGCGCGTAATGAAAAAATGAGTATCAGTTCATTTTTTTATAGTGCTACTCTATTTCTCTAGAAATGACAAGAGGTAGGATGAGATAAAAGAAATTTTGAAAAAATGCAAAAAAGTGCTTGCCAAGCGAAGCGATTTTGCGTACATATTCATCTCGCGCATGTGGAGAGGTGTCCGAGCTGGTCGAAGGAGCACGATTGGAAATCGTGTGTTGGTGGAAGTCAACCGGGAGTTCGAATCTCCCCCTCTCCGCCATTAAGCGCTAGAAAATACAGAAAATAATAAGCTCAAGGGTTGAAATGAAGATTTCACCTTTGAGCTTTTTTCTTTTATTTTTCCTATTTTTTGGGCTTTAGGGGGAAACAAAGGGGAAACAAAATTTATTTGAGCGGGTGGATTAAATACGCCCGTGAAGTTGACTTTAAGATTGTGCTTGCGCTGACGTAAAGGAAGCATTATACAACCCTGCATGAAGAAAACATATGACGCCATAGCGCTTTTTTCCGATGGGCTGGATAGTATTCTTGCGGTAAAAACTTTGGAGGCTCGAGGCCTACGAGTAAAATGCATACACTTTGTTTCACACTTCTTTGGTAAAGGACAGCTATTGCCCACATGGCGGCGTCAATTTGCTGTCGATATAGATACTATAGGCTGATAGGTATTCATCCAGAATAAAGGGGAGCCATTCCCAACAATACAAGAGCAACTATGTTATCAAGAATGTGCTTTGCAACACGACTTTGCCTCTATATCGTATGTACAACAACCTGTGTTTTTCTGTGTATATTGAGCTATAATTATGTGCAGACAAAACAATCTATCCACCATGTAAGCTTGAATAAAGCGACGACCTTGATTGATGCAGCAACAGAAAAGATTGAACGAACCTTGCAAAATGTCGAACAAGTCCCGCTCTATATTGCCCATCGCCTTGCCACAGAATCATTTACGACGTCGAGCGTAGAGGATATGCTCATGGCCTTTGTTGCGTCGCATCCAGACGTCTACGGAGCCACTATCGCCTTTGCGGCCGGTGCATCTCCGAAATCCTTGCCATATACATTGTCGCATGCGTTGAATACCCCGCAATATCATTATGCTCCCTATTATTACAAGAAACAAAACATCATCGCACGAACTGACCTTGCAAACGATGCATACGCATATTGGCACACAGACTGGTTTAAGGAGCCACAGCAAGCAGGCAAAGCGCTTTGGAGTGAGCCGTATTTTGATGAAGGCGGCGGAAACACACTTATGGCAACGTTTTCTATGCCAGTATATAAAAAGGACGCAGATGGAAAGGCGCATTTTTTTGCGGTGGTCACTGCTGATATAGACCTTGCGTGGTTGCAACAGATTGTCACAGATATAGACATTTATGACACAGGCTACGCCTTTATTTTGAGTCAAAAAGGTACTTTTATTGTGCAAAGCGACGCGCGTTTTGACATACTCCAAAATAAAAACATCCTTGATGTGGCAGCGCAACACAATACGCCGTGGCTGGGCGATCTAGGCCAAAAAATGATGCATGATCAAAAAGGTGTTTTTTCATTTCAACTGATACAATCCGGGCGTGATATGGAAGGGATATATGCCCCTCTTCCGTCCAGTGGTTGGAAACTTGCCTTACTCATCCCTACTGAGGAAGTCTTTGCAGAGCTTCACAAGCAAGCGTTGATTATTATGCCCCTTGCACTTGTAGGCATCCTTGGCATCACATTTGTGGTGAGTCTTGTTGCTCATAGAGCAACAAGACCCTTACGCCAGCTCTCAGAAAGTACGAAGGCGCTCGCCAAGGGCGATCTTGAGAGCGCCCTGCCCACTGTGCAACATCATGATGAAGTAGGAGAGCTTACCATATCCTTTGAGCACATGCGCGCAGCGCTCAAAGAATATATCGCCGACCTCACACGCACAACAGCCGCCAAGGAACGCATCGAAAACGAGCTCAAAATTGCCCACACCATCCAAGCAAATTTCCTCCCTAAGCTCTTCCCCCCCTTTCCAGAGCGCACCGAATTTGATATTTACGCATCGCTCTCGCCCGCGCGTGAAGTGGGCGGTGATTTGTACGATTTTTTCATGCTTGATGATGACAGGCTCTTTTTTGCTGTAGGTGATGTTTCAGGAAAAGGCGTGCCCGCGGCGCTTGTGATGGCAGTGACAAAAACACTCATAAAGGGCGTTGCGCGACATGAACACAATCCTGCAAAAATATTGCAGTCTGTGAACGATGAGCTTGCCAAGGACAATGACACGTGCATGTTTGTGACAGTCTTTTGCGGAACATTACATGTGCGGACGGGCGAGCTTATTTATACAAATGCCGGCCACAACGCCCCCTTGCTCGTGCGCCGCAACACAGCTCTCACAGCGTTGGACGTTCCCAAAGGCATGGCTCTAGGAATTGTAGCAGGCACACAGTATCAAACAAAACACACACAGCTTTTACCACAGGATACTCTGTTTACCTTTACAGACGGACTCACAGAAGCTCTTTCGCCCACCCGTGAGCAATTCGGCACTGAGCGCCTGTATGCGACATTAGCACATGATAAAACAGTGACGAGCATGGTGGAAGATGTCTGCCTTGCAGTGACAGATCATGCATGTCATGCTGAACAATTCGACGACATAACACTCATGGCTCTGCGCTGGCGCGGAGACGTCAAACCTGTTTAGGAGCTGTTGCTAAATAGGGAGTTTTTTGAAAGACTTGTGGGGGAGAATCTTTTCTTCAGAAAAGGTTCTCCCCCAGCCGATGAAATATCCGGACTAGCCCGCATATTTCATGAGCACCTCAGGAAGAGCTATTTTTTGGGGTGTTCA
>CAYJGA010000279.1:0-3287 GCA_964369255.1 uncultured Desulfovibrionaceae bacterium | reverse complement strand
GCTGTAAATTGAATTTTGATTTTTTGAAAAAACGCATTTATTCAAGGTCAACTAAGTAATCCTGCAGAATTTAGAAAATTTAGAAAAAGTATTTGTGCCTACGACGATAATAATAATCTTTTACCGAGTTATGCAGGGTAACATAGGTGGAGGTAACACATTTTAATTCTTATTTTTCTGGGGCACCGGGACTTGTGTTGGGTTTTATGGGTGCAGCAGAGAAGTCGCAGAGCGTGTAATTGCCAGAAAATGTGACTTAACTCCAAGTAAAAATGCTTATGACTGGCTTGGCGAAGGAATTGACTTTTGGGAGGCAAATCCGCAGCGAGCGATGGAGTGGGCAAGGATAATGTTCAAAGATGAGGGTGCTGTTGTTGGTGCTCTGATTCGCCTTGGGCATTGTTGTAATCTTCTAGATTCAAAATGTCTTAAAGAAATTTCTGAAGCTTACGCCTTTTATATGGCCTTATGCGAAACGCAAAATATGAAAAAAGCAGAAAATAAGCTCTCGCCAAATGGTTTTGATTTTTTAGTACGAAATTTAGACTGTGCTGTTATCAATAATTTACATAGCCTTCGTGAAAAAAAGAATCTTCCGGCATATGATACGGTTCGCGGAGTTTTTTGGGAAGGTAACGAGTTGTATCCGAATGCCGGATTTCGAGAAAAAAACCATATTCAGCTCGCTGTAAAAAATAGTAATAATATTTTAGCATATTTTTCCCCTCGTAATGCAGACAATATTATTACAGTCATTTAATTTTATTGCTAATATCCATTTTTCTACCAATACACCACATTGTTTATTATCTTTAAGAAATGCCTACACAAGCGGCCGGCGGCGGCGTTCCTGCTCCGGGGAAAAATGGATTTGTAATAATGTCCATACTTTGCTAACCTCATTGTGATTCCTGCGAGAGGAAGGAATTTGTGCTTATAGTAAGTTATAGTAGGTTATAGTTTGTTTTCACTATAACTTGTTATAACTAGCTAGCTATGATTTGGCAAGAGTGGCGTGGGTGTTTTTTTGCTCCAAAAAACTTTAAAAGTGACGGACTGTTAATATTCGTTCGAAAATCTTTGTTCACATGTGCGCTTGTCAGTGCCTTTGGTTTGAATAATTGAGAATGGACAGTTTGCCTTATGTGCTCCTTTGTGTTATGGTATTGTCACACAATTTTTGAAGAAATGCTATAGCAGTATAGAGTAAGGAGCACATATGGGTTTTTTTTCCGCCATTAAAAAAATGTTTGGCAGCACAGACGCATCTACACCAGACATATCATCGGACGCGCCTGAAAAGGATGATGTTATCCGTGAAGGAGAGGATACTGGAGCCACAAGTGAGACGTCCACTTCCCCTACTTATACGGACACACTCCCAGACAGCGCCGCACATCTCAGCGTCCCTCATGCAGAAGATAAAATACCATCCGCACCCACAGACACGCTTTCACCAGACGAGCAAGCGGCTCTGACAGTTGCTTTGCGCCAAGTGGAGCCGCGCCTGTCCGCATGGCTTTCTGTGGTGCTTGAAGGGATTGTGGAGGTCTCGCCTCTTTTGTGGCAGCGTTTGCGTTATCTTTTGCAATCCTTAGAGGCACCTACACAAGAAGCTGACGCCTTTGTGCAAGATTTTCGCGCATGGCTTGACCGCATGGAATATCGCTATGTGGAGGAATTTCGTTCAGAATTACAATATCGCCTTGCCTTGGCCTTGGAGCTGGAAGACGAAGAGGACGAGCGTAACCGTCTTTTTGTGAAGTTGAGTGATGGCCTTGCCAAGACGCGCGAGCAATTTACGCGTAAACTGGATGTTCTTTTTGCCAGTCACGGCGCCTTGGATGCAAATTTTTGGGATGAGCTTGAAGAGCTCTTCATCACAGCAGATGTGGGCGTGGAACCGACCCTTGAGCTTATGCAGCGTTTGAAGGACGGCGCGCGGGAAAAGCAAATTACAGAACCGGAAGGCCTGCGCCTTGTGCTTCAAGAAGTGTTGGAAGATATATTCCGCATACCAAAGCGTATTAGCGCGGTGAATGCGCCGGAAGTGGTGCTCATGATTGGGGTGAATGGTGTCGGTAAAACGACGACTATAGCCAAACTTGCCCACCGCGACAGGATGCAGGGAAAAAAAGTCCTTATTGCTGCGGCAGATACCTTCCGTGCTGCGGCGACGGAGCAGCTAGGCATATGGGCGGAGCGCGTAGGGGCGGACTTTCATGGTAAAAAAGCGGGCGCAGACCCTGCGGCCGTCGCTTTTGAAGCCATGGATATGGCGCTGACACAAGGGCATGATGTCATATATATTGACACTGCGGGTCGTTTGCAGACAAAGGTCAATCTTATGGAAGAGCTGAAAAAAATTCGACAGGTCATAGGAAAAAAACACGACGGCTCACCCCACAGAACAATCCTTGTTATCGATGCAACCACAGGGCAAAATGCTTTGTCGCAAACGAAATTATTTAAGGATGCCGCCGGAGTAAATGAAATTATATTGAGTAAGCTGGATGGCACTGCCAAGGGCGGCGTAGCCATTTCCGTGGCTATGCAATATGCATTACCTATCACATATGTGGGTCTTGGAGAGAAGCTTGAGGACCTGCGGCCATTTTATGGAAAGGATTTTGCATTAGCTCTGCTAGGAACAGATTCCATGTCGAATGATTGACGTGGATTGTTCCGATTTGGTATTGTGCGACAGTCCTTTGAATAAGCTGTAGGGCTGTTTGTGTAATCGGAGTTTTTCGGTCACAATGGTGTGTCCGAAAAACTCCAATTTCACGAGCTGCTACAATGTCATATTTTTGTGTGTTTTATGATGCAAAGTGTTCTTTTTTTGCCATGCCTTCAGATTTGACGCGCTCTAAGAGTTCGGAAAGTGTCGCTTTGACATTTTCGCGAATATCGCCGGCGACGATGAGCATAAGTGCGTCGTCACCGGGCTTACATTCGCCTTCGACAGTTTCATTGACTATGGCAAAAATACCCGGTCTTTGCTCCAATTCGCGACAAATGGCGTCAATTTTTTCCTTGTCTGGGTTGATGGTGACAGATGCCACATCTTGACGATCATTGCGTGACCATGAACGCACGACGCCATTGTGGATAAGCATCATGCCCACGTTGTCTGCAAAACCGGGACGTTGTTTCAACTCGTTGACGGCTTTGTTAATATCCATATTTTCTCCTATGTTTGAGAGGTGATTCATGCCTTTGTTTGCCAATCTTCTTGCCAAGCTCCCCAAGAATATAGAAACTCGCATGAGTTCGCAAGGCTATGC
>CAYJGA010000278.1:0-3316 GCA_964369255.1 uncultured Desulfovibrionaceae bacterium | reverse complement strand
ACGTAAATATTCAGCTACAGCCGTGGCAGCATACGCGGCACGCTTGCGCACAAGAGGGGATTGATCCGATGTGGCAACAATTAAGACGGAACGCGCCAAGCCTTCGGGGCCAAGGTCACGCTCAATAAATTCCAACACTTCGCGACCGCGTTCGCCGATGAGGGCAATGACATTGACATCGGCTTTTGTATAGCGCGACATCATGCCCATGAGCGTCGATTTTCCTACGCCGGAACCTGCCATAATGCCCACACGCTGCCCCTTACCAAGGGTTATGAGGCTGTTAATTGCACGCACGCCCACATCAAGAATGTCAGTGATACGAGGGCGGCGCAAAGGGCTTGGCGGGTCTGCATAAATGGGCGCCATGCCTTGCGACCATGTATTCATGGCATTTTCCGCCCATGAAGGGATAAATGGCTGTTGCGATGCCAGTTTTTCCGCAAAAAGTGCGGCATTTTCCACATTCGCGTCGGTCGCTGTGGTGAAAATTTCTGTGCTGACAGGAGGGCCACCATCAAGCGGGGCGCCAAAGGCGTCCAGCGTGCGCCCGAGGATATGCGGGCCTACGGGATAGTAAGGAGGCAGGCTGCTATTTCGGATAAGACTGCCAGGACGGATGCCGCGCATGTCGCCGTAGGGCATAAAGAGCAAATTCCCTTCACGAAAGCCCACCACTTCCGCGGCG
This sequence comes from uncultured Desulfovibrionaceae bacterium, assembly GCA_964369255.1. Classification (GTDB taxonomy): domain Bacteria; phylum Desulfobacterota; class Desulfovibrionia; order Desulfovibrionales; family Desulfovibrionaceae; genus CAYJAD01. Next base: position 2,628 of record CAYJGA010000278.1, on the reverse strand, counting down.
ACAGATTGTTCTTGGCCTGTTTCTTCGTCTTCGTTGATCATATGACACACAGCACCAAGGGGAGCACGCAGGCCGCTTCCCTCTGCCACAAGTCCCACAACCTTATTCACCTTACCAAAAATGCGCAAAGGACTGGCGCTTTCGAGCAGTTGTTTACACCCGGCCGGATCAAGCTTCATGGCCTACTCCTTCCCGTCGGTGGATTGATTTGACATATCTTCCGGCTCCAAAAAACCACCGGCTGCTAAAATTTCGTCGTGCTCTGTGGGAACAGGAAGAAGTTCTTCTTCGAGTTGCTGGCGTGCCAATTCAGAAGGCGAAGAGGGCTGAAGCTGGTCTATGAGCTCTTGTGGGGCGTCAGGGGGCAAGTGTACATCCGGTTGCGGCCCCATGCCATAGGCCATGGCAGCAGTATGTGGAATAGACGCTCCGTCTTCCGCTCCGCCTGCAATATCAGCTTCGTGCCCTGTGCAATGGCTGACATATTGATGAGGTCATCGGCGTCCATATCGTCCGTCAATTCAACTGTCGGCGGTGCATGTGCAATTTCCTCGTCATGAGAATGGGCATGGGCATGAGCCGGAGCATTCTGCATAGTGTCGGGTGATGCCTCCGAAGGAGCAGGTGTGAGGGCGGCGACAGTCGCAGCTTGAATATCTACGATACGATTGATAAAGGCGACGCTTTCCGTTTCTTGCGTTCCTTCCGGCAAGACGAGATGGTCAAGAATATTTTTCACCATTTCTTGGAAAAGCTCCAAGCGACTGTCCACAGTGCCACTTGTGCTTTCCGCAATAAGGCCTCCGGGTTCTATGGCAGGGTCTGGATTGACAATCCAGTGTCCAAGGTCGGGCACCCGCTCTTTTGCGGCGTCAAAAAGATCCATGAGCACAGCTTCGTCATCGGGGTTAACGCGTATGACGATGTGCTTGCGGCTGTCAAGATGTCGCACAGCGTTAATAAGGAGCTGTTCTAAAATTTTCGTATGTCGCTCATCAAGCGCAAGACCCGTCCCTTTCTCAACACAGATTTTGAGCAGAGAAATTAAATCTAAACGCCAATTTGCGAAAATATTCAGGCATTGGTCTTCGATGGCGCGCAACACTGCGCCCATGGATGTGCCCATCCCCCTGCGGAAGTTCTCAATTTCCTCTTGAGCAGCTTCAAGGCCTTGCTGAAAGCCTTCCTCATGGGCAGTGCCGCGCAAATGATTGACGTGGTCAAGCTCTGTTTGTGTGGCGTGGCGCAGCTCCACATTTTGATTGTAGACTTGCTCTGCGGCGGCGTGGACGGCCTTTGCTTCATCGCGAATGCGTTCGGCGTCTTCTTCGGCTTCTTTCAGAATTTTTTGTCGTTCTGTATAGGCTTCCCCAAGAATAGTACGGGCACGTTCTGTGGCTTTGGCGCGGACTTTTTCAAGATAGTCTTTTTGTGTGCGCTGATTCCATTGCTCTTGGCGCACGGCTGCCTGCATGGCATCAAGTTTGCCTACGGTGGATTCACGGTTTGCATCGATGAAAACGGTGCCCCATGTCGTATTTTTCTTATCAGCAGCCATGCACTCACTCCACCTTTTTGTCAATTCACAATTATTTGTTTGCAGTCAGCAATTTATAATCCATAATCCATAACAGTGCGTTCTGCGCTTCGTGTTATGGACTATGGATTATGACATTCTTTTTTATACAAAGACGTCGCCGGCACCGCGGTTGATGGTCACCTTGCCTTCAGCTTCAAGGCGGCGCACCACACGCACCACGCTCTGCTGTGCAGATTCTACATCTGCGAGGCGGGTTGGGCCCATGTATTCGAGTTCTTCTCTTATCATATTGGAAGCGCGTTCCGACATATTTTTGAAGAACTTGTCTTTCAGTTCGTCCGTGGCACCGCGTAAGGCCATGGTCAAATCCTCATTGGAAATTTCCTTGAGGAGTTCGCGCACACCCTTATCGTCAAGAGAACGACAGTCCTCGAACACGAACATGAGGTTGCGAATATCTTCGGCCATAGAGACGGAATCTTCTTCGATTTCTGCCAAGACTTCTTCTTCTGTGGCACGATCCACGGCGTTGAGGATTTCTGCCACCGAGGCAACACCGCCCACCTTCTTGCCTTCCTTGCCGCCCATGGCGATAAGCTGGCTTTGTAACACTTTGTCCACTTCCATGAGCATGTCCTCCGGCACCGCTTCAAGCCGTGCCAAGCGAATGAGCACTTCGGCGCGCACCCCTGTCGGTAAATTGACAAGGAGGTTTGCAGCCTGATCCGGATGTAAATGTCCTAGGATGAGGGCAAGGGTTTGTGGGTGTTCGTTGCGCAAAATTTGCGACAACAGACGCGGACTGACTGACTCAAGTTCACGGAATGGCGCAGGGCCTGAATTGAGGTTCAGTGTGTCCATAATATACTTGGCGGTTTCTGAGTCTACGTTTTTCATGAGCAAGCGTCGGAGGATGTCCGAACCGCCGGAAATCATGTCTACACCTTCCACGAGTGCTTCGTGAAACTCGCGCATGACCTCTTCCACAGTCTCTTTAGGGACAGGTTCTAGGTCTACAATGGCTCGTGATATTGTGGCAATTTCTTGACGATCCATACGTTTGAAGACGTCCGCCGTAAACTTATCAC
>CAYJGA010000277.1:0-3322 GCA_964369255.1 uncultured Desulfovibrionaceae bacterium | reverse complement strand
AATCCCACATGGTAAGCTCCTATATATATCATGAATAGTTGTTGAAGTGTTTTGACACGAACTATAGAGGGTGTCATTTGACTGTTTTATTACACGAATGTATGAGATCATGCAAGGTCATTTGTTGTAAAAACGAGCGTGTATGCTTATCGAGTTGTGCCCAAAAATGATGTGTTGGGCATGCGTCCATTCGTTCGCATCTGTGGGCATTGGTGAGGCATGAAACAGGGGAGAGTTCGCCCTCAAGGTGCAAAAAAATTTGCTCCAAATTGACATCCCTCGGATCACAAGTAAGCGCGTAGCCCCCGCCAATGCCGCGCGTTGAGCGCATGATACCAAGGGGCTTGAGTGAGCGGACAATATGCTCCAGATAGCCTTGTGATATTCCTTCTTCTTTTGCAAGGTCACCGAGTTGGACGAGGCGATCTTGCGGGCACGCGGCAAGGCTGATTAAGAAGCGCAGACCATAGCGTGTTCGTGTTGAAAACTTCATATATGCTCCGAAGAAGGTTGCTGAGAAAGAACCTTAAAAGTAGTTTATTCTGATGCGCGCCATATGCGCGCGCCAACAGCACACAGTTTCTTTTCAATACTTTCGTATCCTCTGTCAAGATGATAAATGCGTTGTACGCGTGTTTTTTCTGATGCGGCAAGACCAGCCAGTACAAATGCTGCGCTTGCGCGCAGGTCAGAGGCCATAACGGGGGCGCCTTTAAGAGCCTGAACGCCGCGAACCATGGCAGACCTGCCTGAAATTTTAATATCCGCTCCCATGCGAATAAGTTCAGGGACGTGCATAAAACGGTTTTCAAAAATATTTTCTTCCACAAAGGAATTGCCGTTGGCAAGGCACATGAGCGCCATAATTTGCGCCTGCATATCTGTGGGAAAGCCTGGGTGGGGTCGTGTGTGAATGTCCACACCTATAAGGCTTTGGGGGCCGTCAGCGCATTTGACTTGTACATTTTTGTCCATCTTTTCAATGGTAACACCCATGTTTTGTAACTTTCTAATCACAGCCTCTAGCTCTTCCCACGGACAGTTTTCGAGAAGCAGATCGCCGCCGGTTATGGCTGCCGCTGCCATGAAGGTGCCGGCCTCAATGCGGTCTGGCATAATGGCGTAGCTGCCGCCTTGTAAGCTCGATACGCCGTGAATGCGTATCGTACTTGTTCCGTGCCCTTCTATGCGTGCACCACATGTAATAAGGAAGTTTGCAAGGTCAATAATTTCCGGTTCCCGCGCGACATTTTCAAGGATGGTTTCACCTTCTGCAAGGCTTGCTGCCATAAGGAGGTTTTCTGTGCCGCCCACAGTGGGCATGTCGAAAATGATATGCGCTCCCACAAGCTTTTTACACGCAGCAAGGATGTATCCATCTTGAAGCTCGAAGGTTGCTCCCATTTTTTCTAAACCCTTGAGGTGCTGGTCTACAGGGCGTGCGCCAATGGCGCAGCCGCCCGGCAAGGCAACTTTTGCTTTACCAATCCGCGCAAGAAGAGGGCCAAGACACAAAACAGAAGCGCGCATGGTTTTCACTAAGTCATAGGGAGCTTCAGGCTTTAAATCGCAAGGCTCAATATAAACGTTCTCACCTTGGGCAGATGTGGGACAGCCCAAAATATCTAAAAGTTTGAGCGTTGTTCGTATGTCGCGCAGCTGTGGCACGTTGGTAAATGTAATCGGGCTTTCAAGTAAAATTGAAGCGAACAGTATAGGCAGGGCTGCGTTTTTTGAGCCACTGATGCGTATTTTTCCTTTGAGGGGAATGCCACCTTCTATGGTGAGGTAATCCATGATATTGCTCCGCGTAAAATTATGTGTTGCTATACCTATACGAAGAGCTAAAAAAAATCTATAGAATTTTATGCGTAAAAAAATATTCATAGAGCATAGTGTAACTAGATAATTTTCAAGAATAATGATACTCTTACATGATGCAAGTGTGACGCAGAGAGTTTTTAGATACTTTATAAAAAAATAATAGAGACTTACTGTCGACTTCTTGAGAGAAAATACTTGACAATACCTTGTCTGTATGGCAAAAGAGTCTATGCCGCGTAAGTGGTAGGCGGGAGTAAGGAATGGTGTTGGATGTTTTTTAGCTTAAAATATTACGCATGGTGGTAGGTATGAAGAAACTTTCGGTGTCTTTATTTTTTTTATTTCTTGCGACTGTTGTGTTTTCGCAAGGCCTTGTTTTTGCGGCTGCCGGTGCCGGGGGGCATAGTGTAACTCTTCAAGATACATTAAATTTTGCATTTGCTTACAGCCCGAACATTAAGGCTGCGCAAGAAGCACGTCAACAGTCTGTACACAATGTGCGTATGGCTGAAGCTGGATACTATCCGAGTATTGGTATCTGGGCGGGTGTAGGGGCAGAGCAGACCGACAGCGCGGCAACGCGCGCAGCAAATTTGCAAGAATATGTTGTTGGCACTGTGAACGCCGGACTTCAAGTTAGTCAGACCATTTGGGAAGGTGGACTCACAAGAGCCAGTGTGCGCATGCGCAATGAGGAACTCTTGTATCGTGGGTGGCTTTTAATGGATAGTGCCAACTCCTTGGCGTATTCTGCCATAAGCGCCCATGCTGATGTCATTCGTCGTCGTGAGCTTGTGCGTTTAGCGGAAGCGAATGTGCGCGAAAATAAAAACATACTCAGTATTTTGCGTACCCGCTTCAATCAAGGGCTTTCCAGCGATGGCGACGTGAAGCTTGTACAAGGCCGTCTCGGGCGTGCTGACGCGACATTAAGTATGCATAAGCAAGGCCTCCAAACAGCCATGGCCACCTATACGCGCGTCACGGGTCAACCTGTGCCCATGAATTTGGCGCCTGTGCCTATGCCTTTACGTATCTTCACCAATATTGATGACGCACGCAATGCCTGTGTCAACAAAAACTATCGTATCCAGTCTGACCTTGCAGCTATCCGTAATGCAGCAGCAGATGTGGATGTGGCGCGTTCAAACTTCTCTCCTCGTTTGAGTGTTGATGCAGGCCCCGGTTATATTGACCAAGGCTACAAGGGCGACACGCATCAGCTCACATGGTCTGCCATGTTGAATATGCAGTGGGACGTCTACAGCGGGGGCGCTGACCTTGCTAACTTGAAGGCGAAGTCCGCACGCGTGCGTGAATTGCGTCAAATGTTGCATCAGTCCATGGATCAGCTCAACGAAGAATTGCACATTACCTATGCAACAACACTCAGCTCTGACGAGCAAGCAAAGGCCTATGGCAAGGCGGCTGTTGCCGCACGAGGCGCCAAGGCGAACTACGATGCTCAGTTCAAAGTGGGTCAAAAAGATTTGCTTTC
>CAYJGA010000276.1:0-3322 GCA_964369255.1 uncultured Desulfovibrionaceae bacterium | reverse complement strand
CAATTCTCGTGAATATTTTTAAGAGCATAATTTTTTTTACAAATTTCCCCCCAATTCACACCTTTTCCATTGACAAATACCCACGCGTATTTCACAAGTAAGTAAGAGTTGCCGCGGGCAACGCGAGGCTCTGCCAACACATATGCCTTTTTTGCCTTCCCTCAGCATGAGTTTATACGTGTTTTATTGCCCGATTGCTGCTGTAAGGTGTACATGGTTGTCTTACAGCCGGCCTTATCTGGGTGACCATTCGAGAAAGCTAAGGGGTACGCGGAAAATTTACGGTGCATGACAGAAAACCTTATCCCTCAACATATTTGTGGAGAAATTTTATGACGAAAGCAGAACTTGTAGAAAAAGTATATGCAAAAGCCGGACTGCCAACAAAGAATATGGCGGAAAGCGCTCTTGATGCTGTGGTGGAGTCCTTGCGCGAAGCCTTAGCTAATGGTGAGTCTGTGACATTCACGGGCTTTGGCACATTCAAAGTTGTCGAGCGCGCGGAACGCAAAGGCCGCAACCCGCGCACGGGTGAAGAAATGCTCATCCCTGCCAGCAAGGCCGCAAAGTTTACTCCGGGGAAACTTCTCAAAGATTCTTTGAAATAGGCGCCTTTGTTACGGGGCATCCCCATACGCAGGTTGATTCTCATGTGTTTTTTCAAAAGGGCTTTGCGGAAAACTTTTTTTCTTTTTTTCTTGGGGGAAAACTTTTTTTAGAAAAAAAGTTTTCCCCCAAACATCTCTGCTCTCTGTAGCCGTAAGGCTCGTTCCTCGCCTAACAGCTATGCCTTCGGCACCCGTTGGGCAGGCTCCTTTCAAAAAAAACATCTGTTTAACGAGACAATCGGCGCCTTTTAATGGGGAAGTATGAGGGAAAGTCGCCGATTAAAATGCAAAATCGCTCAAAAGTCACTCTTGCTTGTCTGAGTCTTTTCAAGGTGCGTCATTCTGGGCACACCTTCTGGGCACACCTTCTGGGCACACCTTGTTTCTCTATAAATATGAAGGCAGATTGCCTTGATTCATAGGCGCATGGCTTCATGCCTGCAAATTTCGTGAACCGCGTAAGACTCGCAACAATTCCACAGCCTCAGCCCCTTGCATCTCCGGTGGTGTGATGACCGCCATGTCCAGCGCTCCGTGAGCGCGTGACTGCGGTGTGTGTGCGGCAGAATGCGCAGACTGGGCACAGTGGGCAAAGTGGGCAAAGTGTGCCACGACACGTGGTAAAATGCGCTTCACATCCTCCGTCGCAGCCAGCAGGTTGGCAAGTATCATCCCCACATCTTCTGTCGAGTGTGTCTTATGCCAGCAATCATAATCTGTCACCATGGTCAATGAGCTGTATGCTATTTGCGCTTCTCGCGCCAGCTTCGCCTCCGGCATATTGGTCATGCCAATCACATCGGCGCCTAAAGCCTGGAACATGCGCGATTCTGCGAGGCTTGAAAATTGAGGCCCCTCGATGCACACATAGGTGCCCCCTCTGTGCACTTTGTGTGCATCATCTCCTAACACCTCGCACGCCGCCTCATACACAAGGTTGTCCAAATTGGTGCATGTGGGCTGCGCCATGGACACATGACCCACAAGCCCTTCTCCAAAAAATGTCGTTTCACGCCGCTTCGTAAAGTCCAAGTACTGATTCACAAGCACCAAATCTCGCGGGCGCATTGGCTCGCGCAACGAACCCACAGCACCCACAGACAACATATGCGACACACCCAAGGTCTTCAGCGCGTATATATTTGCACGATAGGGCACCTCAGACGGCAAAAGCCTGTGCCCCTTTCCATGTCGCGCCAAGAAGACGACGGACACATCGTGCATGCGTCCCACGACGAAATCATCGGATGGAGCGCCGAAAGGCGTCATCACCGAGACAGTGCGCGCTTCCTCAAGGCCTTCCATGTCATACAAACCGCTCCCGCCGATAAGAGCTAGGACACTCTTGCTCCCTATGTTCTCCATCACTTCCCTCTCTGTGCGCCTGTACGCCTCGAAAAAAAATTCTTACAGAAGGCCACGAGAGGATTTTTCCCTGCCCAATAGGCCTTTTTTATGTCTTCTAAATTCATCCCCAACCACACGCACACATGCACGCTTATATTGATAAGCGTGGTGCGCACAAAACCGTGCTGAAACCAGCGCCGACCCGATGTAAAGAGGCTCGCATCTATGCCGCACAGGCGCCCGGAGCGCCGCGCTCTTTTCACGAGGAAAACATCTTCAAATATAGGAACTTCAGGCAAATTCCAGCGCTCAAAGTCTGTCCGTCGCACACAAAGGCCTTGGTCGCCATAGGGCAAGCGAAAGAGCGCGCAGCGCGCGCGTGTTGCCCACTCAATAATACGACGCGTCCAAAAAGGCTCCACGAGAGCGAAGCGAAAATAGGCAAGGCTCACCGCACCATCTGCCAGAGCTGCACGAATATGACTGTCCCACGCAGGTGGCAGAAAGCTGTCTGCATGCAAGAAAAATAAAATATCCCCTGTGGCCTGCGCCGCGCCCGCCGCCATTTGCACAGAACGCCCCTTGGCAGACGAAAGGCACACAGCCCCAATGCCACAGTCGCGGGCAATGTCAAGCGTGCCATCGTCGCTGTGCGCGTCGACCACAATCACTTCGACGCGAAAGGCAGGTGGCAGCGTGGTCAAAAGGCGTTCAATATTCGCAGCTTCATTCAATGTGGGAATAATAAGAGAGATTTTTTGAGGCACATCCACAGGCTCATCCACATCGGACAGGACAGGTAAAAGCGCATGCGACAATTTCGCGCATCGTATTTTTTCCAGCGTCTGCGCAAAAACACGCTCCCCGCCCCATGAGATATGCTGAAAAACACTCTTTAGAGCAGAAGGCAAGAGGGGCGCAGGTGTTCCGCCTGCGCAGTGTACAGTCACAGCAAAGCCTATGAGATAGTATCCACCATCTGTGCTTGGCCCCACCACGCAGTCATAACTATTCAGCAAAGCAAAGGCTTTGCGCATGTTTTCGCGACGGTTTGCAGGACAGTCGGAACCGATGATAATAAGCTTCATACGACGGGAAGGGCAGTTTTGCGCGTTCCCTTGGAACATATCATGCTGGGATATATCAAGCTGAGACATTTCATAGACGAGACTTTGCTCCATGGCAGCGCACATGCGCGCCCCTAAATCGCCGGAGACTTGTGGAAAAAAGACTGGCTCCGACAGGACGCCTGCGACAGCATGCGCCCCAAGCCAGCGTTCCATGACCATATCCGCAGGGACATCTGCGGCAGCAAAAGCAGAGGTAGAAGTAGAACCAGATGTAAAAGTAGAACCAGAAGTAAAAGT
>CAYJGA010000275.1:0-3361 GCA_964369255.1 uncultured Desulfovibrionaceae bacterium | reverse complement strand
AACCTCTGAAGCGATGCGGCAAAAAACAAAAAAATTTATTTAGAAACAGCTCCTAGAGTCTACTGGAAAAAATGTAAATCGGCATAAAGAGGGTGTTGCCAGCGGGGGCACTTGTGTATATAATGCGTGAGCAGAACATTTGATTTTCTCAAGAATTTTTCTTATATTATTTTTATCTCTGTGGGGCTTTATGTCAGACGTAACAACAAATTTTTTGAGTGAAGATGACAATAATGGTGATGCTTTGCAAACAAGCGTGGCAGTCTTTATGCAGGGTGCAAAAAGACACTGTGACGTCGCTTTTGCTTTGGCAAGTCCGCATAATAAATGCCCAAATGATATTTGGACATGGCACGCCCTGTATGCAAGCCTTTGGAGTAATATAAAGTCGTTGCCAACTGTCATCGAAGGCACCACCATGCTTGGCGCACCCGACTTTATGCGCGTCGAAGCCGTACAGCTCCTTTTAGCCGCGGGTCGCTATGAACAAGCCGCCGCCGCCGCCGCCATGCTTGCCCCGACAGCACCTTGCTGTCTTGACTTGCATGAAGTCATGGCAACGTCCCTTGCGCACCTTGGTGAACCTTTTGCAGGCGCACTCGCTGTGCTCGAACAACATGTTCTTGCCTTTATCACGCGCTTTGAAGGGATTGAATCCTTGCTTTTTGCCGATGGGACGCCTTTTGCGACGGCGACAACGCTGAGCTGGCTTGAGAGCCTGCGTATGGCAGCTTCCGCAAAGGGAAGAGGCGCAGGTCTGGACAGCGGTGACAGCAGTATCGCAGTTTTTGTGGAAACAGCATCGCAGCTGGCCGCACAAAATCAGCTTGCAAAAGCACTGTCAGGCCTACACGAAGCCCATGCCAGCGTTCCGCCGGCCGATAGACTGCGTTTACAGTTAGCAGAAATTCGCTTGCTTTTACAGTATGATCGCGCCGATGTGGCTTCGCTCTTGGCACAAAATATTGTACAAATATTAGATACACATAACCTTTATAGCTGGGACAGTAAACTCTGCGAAGATGCCCTTGTGGCGGCCTATAATGCATGGGTCGGCGTAGACATCCACGTAGCACGCGGTTTAGTGCAACGCCTCGCCGCGCTGAATCCTTCGCGAGTGTTGGCTGTTGTGGGTGCCTAGTGTTTTGTAAAGGTTAAAAGATTTTTTTATTTTTTTTCTTGGGGGGAAACTTTTTTTAGGAAAAAAAAGCTCTCCCTCCAAACCCCCCTTCAAAAAAACCATCTGTTTAGATAGACAATCGGCGCTTTCGGATGGGAAACTCAAAAAAGCATTTGAGGTAAATGCGCAAAGCGAGTCAGCTTTCAAAAAACACAAATAGTACAAAGCGTCATGCAAAAGCCAGAATCAAGCTCCATTCCCACAACTCCCGGTGTCTATATGTATAAAAACGCGCAAGAGCGCGTCATTTATGTGGGAAAGGCGCGTGTGTTGAGAAAACGAGTCCTGTCGTACTTCCGCGAAACTGGACTCCCCGCAAAAACACAAGCCATGTTGCGCCATGCAGTGACGCTGGAAACACTGTCTACCTCCACAGAAAAAGAAGCCTTACTCCTTGAAGCGAGCCTCATTAAAAAACATAGACCCCATTATAATATTGTCCTGCGAGATGATAAGCAGTACATCCTTTTTAAAATTTCTGTAAAACATGCCTTCCCGCGCTTAGAAGTCGTTCGCAGCACCCGCCGAGACGGAGCGCGCTATTTTGGCCCATTTACATCAAGCCTCGCCGCGCGCGAAACATGGAAATTGCTACACAAAGCCTTCCCTCTACGCCGCTGTACGGATAAAAGCATGAAAAATCGAACGCGCGCGTGCTTGTATCACTTCATGGGGCAATGCTTGGCGCCCTGTATGGGCGAGGTAACCGCCGAAGACTATGCCGTCGGCGTGCGCCATGTTGTGGAAGTGCTCAGCGGACGTTCGACAGCCTTGATGAAAATACTCAAAACACATATGCTCGACGCCTCAGAAAACTTAGAATTTGAAAAAGCCGCCGCCCTGCGCGACCAAATCCGCGCCATTGAGCGGACCGTGGAAAAACAAGTGGCAGTGCTTTCAAGCGGCATTGATATGGATGTGGTGGGTTTGCACGCTGCGGAAAAAGGCATGGCGCTGGGCATCCTTTTTGTACGCGGCGGCGTACTCATGGACGGACGCACATACTTTTGGCCTGCGCTGGAGTTTGAAGACGCGCCGGAACTCCTCCTTTCCTTCCTCAATCAGTTTTACAGCGAAGTCATGCCGCCGGCACGCATAGTGCTTCCATGGTTGCCACAAACACATACGGAAGACAGGCATGAACCAGACACGCACAATGACGATACGCACTCTGACGATACGCACGCAGTCACCATGCTCGAACAAAGCTTTACGGATATGCGCGGAGGCACTGTACGCATAACAGCGCCACGCTCTGCGGAAGAAAACAGACTTGTGGATATGGCCGCGACCAATGCCCGCGAAGAAGGACGCCGCGCCTCCTCCGCACAAGAAGACGCCTTTGAGAAGAAACTTGCCGCCGCCTTGCACTTAGATTCTCCTCCGCAGCGCATCGAATGCGTAGACGTTTCACACACATCAGGAAAGCAGACGCGTGTGGGCATGGTTGTCTTTGAAGACGGAAAAGCGCATAAGTCAGCATATCGTCAATATATTATGCCGGATAATGACGGCGACGATTACGGAACCCTGTACGCATGGGTTGCACGCCGCATGGACTCCGGCGCGCCGTGGCCTGACTTGCTCCTTATAGATGGTGGAAAGGGTCAGCTCCGGTCAGTGCAGCGCGCTCTGGAGGATGCCGGCCGCGAGGGCTTGTTCGCCCTTGCTGCCATTGCAAAGGCACGAGATGAACAAGGACACGCCGACCGCCGCGCAGGAAATATGGCCGACAGGATTTTTTTACCAAACCGCACCAATCCCTTACCCCTGCGGGAGGGGAGCCAAGAGTTGCTCTTTTTGCAGCATATTCGTGATTGCACCCACCGCTTTGCTCTCGGTTCGCACCGAAAAGCACGCACAGGCGCAGCACTTTCAAGCGAACTGATGCGCCTGCCCGGTGTCGGCCCACGCACCGCACGGCTTTTGTGGGATACGTTTGGGAGCATCGACGACATGTTGAAAGCCAGTGAAGACGACCTTGCAGGCATAGCTGGTATAGGAAAAGCGCGAGCAAAAGCACTGTGGAATAAGCTACAAACATTGCAAACATCCACAAGTGCGTAAGTGGGTGTGCGTTTGTAGATGTTAATCAATTGAAATGTTGAATGAAAAACTTTTTTCAAAAAAAATGAAAAAAGTTGTTGACGTCTGGCTCCTTTTCCCTCATATTCCACTTCC
>CAYJGA010000274.1:0-3374 GCA_964369255.1 uncultured Desulfovibrionaceae bacterium | reverse complement strand
CGCAGCCAATGCGAGGATGAATGAACCTTTCACGACGCTGCTCATATCTTGTTCTAAAATTCTGTGTACGAAGTTGTTTTCTGCGTTATAAATCCAGATGCCACCGTCCATGATAACATACACGGCCACATTTTGCTTGTTCTTCCCTGTGGGAATGGTGCGTTTTCCGTCTTCACGGTTAATACCCCATGCAGACCATAAAATATTTGAAATATCTTGATGACTTAATGCTTCATCGCTCATGGAACGCTCAGTATGACGCTTTGAGAGTGCTTCCATAAGAGGCATGCCGCCATTTTTTTGCGGTTCAGGCAATTCAAGTCTTTGCGCATGGGAATTCGCCGCGAAGTATGGTGTGCACACAAAGCTGAAGCAGCAGAGCAGTACAAGGGAAATGTTTTTGAACATGTTATTATCCTTTTGTTGCATATTATTAAAACTTTCCTCGCGGTATTTGAGCAAAAGATAGGGCATTGGTCAAGGGAGATTTAGGCCAATTTTTTGTACGCGCGCTATTCTAATTTGTTTTTTGAAAGCCTTGTGGGGGGAAAACTTTTTTTCCTAAAAAAGTTTTCCCCCAAGGAAAAAGTTTTCCCCAAACCCCCTTCAAAAAAACCATCTGTTTAACTATACAATCTGCGCGTTTGAATGAAAAACAACTCACAAGTTATTCTTCAAAAAAAGCTTTCAAAAAAACACATGAGAATGCCCTGCTCCTTGGCAAAATCTCACCAAATAAGCGCTTGCCTCTCGCGGCAAGAGAGCATATAAACAAAAGGATTTTCCATTTATATTGGTAGGCGTTTATGAACACAACACAGGCTCAGACTCATCAGTCTCTCTGGAGCATGGAATTTTCCCTTCTTTTCCTCATTTCCATGTTTGCAAACACATATATTGCCGTATTTTACGGCTTTGAATACTGGCTTGCGGAAAATGCCATTGCCCCGGAATGGCGCGGCGTCTTGCTTGCTGCTATGGGCATAGCGGTGCTGTGCATGCGGCCTGTGGCAAGCATTTGGCTTTTGCGCCACAAGGGAATTGTACTCATGGCGTGCGCACTCTTGTGTAATACTGCAATTATGATAAGTTACGTCTATGTAAGCACGCCTCTTGCCATTTGCCTCCTCCGCCTCGGGCATGGCGTGTGTTTTGCCGCTATGCACAGCGCAACTGTCAATATGCTCGTCCAATGCATCCCTCAGGGACAAAGCGCTCGCGCGTTCGGCCTTTTTTCCCTCACCATGCTCCTGCCTTTTGCTATTGTCCCCTCAGTGGCAGAACTTGTGCTTCCTTATTTGCCAGCCTCTGTCTACCTGTACAGCTACACGGCGCTCTTAGGTATCCCCGCCCTTGTCTGTTTGGGGCTTTTGGCATGGAGACTGAAAGAGCATCCTTTTGAGCTAAAATCCCAGTCATTTTCTTTGAAGCATATTTGGCAAAGTATGCGACATACGGGCATCGGCCTTCTTTTTCTTTCGTCATTTTTATTTGGCTATGGTGTTGTCATCGTCAACTTTTTTACAAAGAGTCTGTGCGTCCAAAAAGGAACAACTCTTGGCATTTTCTTTGTGATTACCTGTGTCATGATTATGAGCACTCGCCTGATTATGAACAAACACATTGATAAATTACCGCGACCCCTCAGCGCGTCGTGCTGTGCCCTGCTCATGGGTGCGTCCATGCTCGGCTTTGCATTGGCGCCCACATGGGCACTCTACCCCCTCGCCGTACTCTATGGCTTTGCGCTCGGCTTGCTCTATCCTCTCATTGCGGCCTTCATCTATGATACGTCCACAGATGAAACCCGCTCCCTTAATGCCAACACCATGATGCTCACCTACGATGCCAGCAATGTGTTCGCGACACTGACAGGCGGCGTCATTTTGAATATAGGTTTAAGTTATATCAGTGTCTTTGTGCACGCAGCGATCCTTGTTATGTCAGTTGTCGCATGTATCGCGCTCTTTGTTCGTAGCCACAAAAAATGTGAAAATGAATGCGAAAAAGGATGTGAAATATGAACAATGAGAAACGGCTCTGGAACATTCCCTTGCTCTGTGCGCTCGCGCTCTTCCTCGGCGCCTGCGCTCTCAGCTATGACGCCCGCGAAGAAGTACGATCCGCCCACGAGGACTCCGATTTTCGCGAACAAAAATTTCGTACATCTACGTTCACGCTCTACGGCCTCTTACGACCCGCACGCAATGGAAGCACGCACCTACGCGTCTATATTGAGGGTGACGGATTGGCATGGATAACACGCACACGCCCATCCGCAGACCCTACGCCAACAAAGGCCGTAAGCTTGCGCATCGCACAAAACGATCCTTCAGCGGACGCCATCCTGTACTTAGCGCGTCCCTGTCAATACATAGCTCAGTCGGAAGCGCGCATGTGTGCGCGTCAATATTGGACATCACACCGTTTCGCTCCGGAAGTCATCAGCGCCACCAACGAGGCCATCAATATGGCAAAGCTCCGTGCGGGCGCTCAAACTGTGAGTGTCATTGGATTTTCAGGTGGCGGTGGTGTGGCAGTGCTTGCCACCGCGCAGCGTTCAGACGTGACATTCTTGGGCAGTATTGCCGGCTGCATCGACCATGAGCTCTGGACGCGCCTGCACAAGGTGACACCGCTCACAGGTTCTGACAACCCCCTCGACGTGGCGCACAAAGTGCGTCACATTCCACAAAGGCATATGACGAGCACAAGCGACAAGATTATTCCACCTCTTATCAGCGAGCGATTTTGTAAGGCCATTCAAAAACCGGAAAGCTGTGTCCAAGTCATGGGCATAGAACACGAAGGCCCATGGGGTCATGTATGGGATTATAGATATGTATACGGAAATTGAAAGAAAATTCCTTTTACTTCATGACGACTGGCGCCATGAAGCGACTTCATGCCTCTTGCATCAAGGATATATTTATTCGACAACGCAATGTCTTGTACGCATCCGCATTGCAGACGAAGACGCCTTTTTAACCGTCAAAGGCCCTAAGGATGGCATCCGCCGCGTCGAATTTGAATATCCCATCCCCCTCAAGGACGCAGAGGAGCTTTTGGAACATATGGCGCGCAAACCCACCATTCAAAAAAGACGCCATAAAGTCCATGTAGGTGAACATGTGTGGGAAATTGATGAATTTCTAGACGACAATGCAGGTCTTATCCTCGCTGAAATTGAGCTTAAGCACGAGGACGAAGTCTTTCACAAACCATCGTGGGTCGGCGTCGAGGTAACCGACGATCCCCGTTATCGTCATAATTTTCTCGCACAGCACCCCTATACACAGTGGAGCCATGCGGAAAAGCGCGTTTAATAGATGTCTAAAAGATTTTTTTGAAAGGGGTTTGGGGAAAACTTTTTT
>CAYJGA010000273.1:0-3381 GCA_964369255.1 uncultured Desulfovibrionaceae bacterium | reverse complement strand
GCTGGCTCTTCCGCCATAATTTCTTCCACGACAGGTGCGAGAACGGCGGCGTGAGACCCAGACCCAGATGAGGATGAGGATGAGGATGAGGATGAGGATGAAGACGACGCAAATGGCACATCAGAACTCTGCGGCGGCGTTGTATTGATACTCACAATACGCACGCGCGCCGTGCCACTTTGCACCATATCAAGCTTTTCCGCAGCCTTTCTGGAAACATCAAGAACCCGCGCGCCGGAGAATGGGCCGCGGTCGTTGACGCGCAATGTGACCGATTTACCATTTTCAAGGTTTGTCACGTGCACAGTTGTGCCAAGAGGGAGCAATTTATGCGCGGCTGTGAGGGCGAATTGATTGTATGTTTCGCCGTTCGCGGTTTTATTGCCGTGAAAGCCCGGACCGTACCACGAGGCCTCCCCCTCTTCAACGAAGCCATGCGCGCTTTGAAGCGGATAATATTTTTTCCCCTTCACTGTGTACGGCTTTGTGCCTGTGACAGTGCTCTGAGGTGTCTTGCCTGCGCACGATGTCAGAAGGGCGCACATGAGCATGCAGATGATGGTGTGGCGCACAGTCATGATTATGCTCGTCCTTGTAGATGGTGCGGCGGGTGCTGTTGCGAATGCGAGAAAATAAGCTCTATTTCTTGGGCGCTTGCCCCTGTGTGCTTTGCTTTCTCCAAGAGGGCATGGGCTTTTTTATGTCGACCGCTTTGCAAAAACGAACGCGCGGCGCACAAGAAGAGGGCACTTTCCTTTTCGCCATAGAGCGCGTGCATAAATTCGTCCCAATGCTCGTGAAAACAGGAGTGCAAAAGAGGGCGCTTTGTGATGATAAGACGGGCGATGTGATCATTATTTTCGTAGAGAGGCAGAAGATGCAAAAAAAGTGTGCGCATGTGGTCAAAGACACTCAAAATGCGTGCAAGTTCACGGGCGATACTTTCGTGGGTGTGCTGTGTGAGGGGGTGAAGGCATTCTGTGAGGTACGCGTAGTCTGCGGAGAGGCTGCGAATTTGCGTGAGTCGGTTCGTATAATGTTGGCGCTGAAAGGCATCTTCGCGCAATTTTGCACACTCATGGAAGGCATAGCCGATGCACCAATCAAGGGTATGCTCCAGCGTTGTTTGCATACTATAGGCTGCGCCTCGATGCTCAAGATGTTGCGCGAGCGACATTTTTGCATAGGATTTTTCGCAGGATGCTGCACAAAACTTCGCGCTGTCCGCCGCTGTGGGCATACCATGTTGCCTTGATTTCGTCCGAAAAAGATGGTGGGCAATATCTTTGAACAGCCAAAAAACACCCTTGCGCATAGGTTCGCCGAGGAGCTCGTTGAGCACGGCGTAAGAAATGGTGCCAGAGTGGGCAAAACGCTCTGACTGTTCCATAAGTGTTTGATATACAAGACAATAATTATGCAGAAGGTCGCGAACGAAGACGTTTCTTTTCTCTCTGTGCGCGGCGTGATAAGAGGCCTGTGCGCTCTTATTTTCTTGTGTGTTCGTATGTGCGCTCACTGCCCTGCCTCCGTCAAGAGTGCCCGTGCCACTTGGGCGTCATAGAGGAGCAGCGGATCAGATTCACGCCCCATCCCTTTATACATATTGGCGGCGCGTTCTATGACTTCTCGGGGAATCCAGCCGTGTTTTTCCCACACGACAGGATGTTCAGATTCCCAAAGGCGAAACTCAATGTCGCCGCTTTCGCCGCGACGCACATAGACGCGCACTGTCGTTTTCGCAGGGTTTGGATGATAATATAAGCCTCGTTCGTCCTTCATTGTAATGTCCTCCTCTGTCATTGGTCAAAATTGCAATGTGTCTTGCGAGAGGAATATTGCCCTGCTTGTGCCATGAGGTCAAGAGGACATTTTTCAAAAAAAGCCCGCATCTAACGATTGCACTCCTTCTGTGTTTAGGCTATATCTAAACTGGCGCAGTGAGTGTAAGGAACGACATGAATAGCTGCAATTTTGTGACTATAGCGCATTCGAGAAAAATATGAAAGAGTTCGCAGAAAAAGATAACAACCTGTCTTCATTGCAACAATCCCCCATCAAAGGTCAGGTCTCCCTCGAAGAATATCAACGCCTCGCGGTGGAGCTTGCAGAGGTGCGGTGTCGCCTTGCCTTCTATGAAGGACTTGTCGACGCAATTCCCATGCCTGTTTTTGTCAAAAATGACGCAGCAGAATTTTGCATTTTCAATAAAGCATATGAAGAATTTTTCGATGTAAAAAGAGAGCACATGTACGGATCGTCTGTGCTTGACATTACACATTTATCCGAAGAAGACCGCCTGCGCTATCACAAGGAAGACCTTGATATAATAGACAATACAGGAGAGTTGCACTACGAGGCAAACTATGACGTTGCTCATGGGCAAGTCACTGCCATGTATTGGAGCAAGGGTTTTGTGGCGCCTTCGTATGGGGAAATTGAGGGAGAGAAGGGTCTTGTGGGCGTCATTGTGGATGTGACAGAGCACCGCGCGCTTGAGCAGGAACTTGTAGCCACAGTGCAAGCATTGCGAGAAACAGAGCGCGAGGTGCTCTTCAGCAATGACAGGATGACGCTTGTTTTGGACACCATGCCCCTTGCTGTGCAGCTGTGGTCGTCTGAGCGTACCTTGCTTGCATGCAGTCAGGAGCTTGTGCATGCATTGGGCTGTGCGTCGGAAGAGGAATGCATTGCGTGTTTCCATGAACTGCACCCTGAATACCAAGAAAATGGTGAAAAATCCAAGGAACTCTTTGAAAAAACCTTTGCCATAGCCTTTGAAGAAGGGAAGCTACGCACAACATGGACCCACAAAACACGCTCGGGAGAACTTGTCCCTTACGATGTACTTGTGTCGCGGGAAACATTGCATGGCGAAACCTTCCTCCTCGTCTTCTTAAAAGATTTACGAGAGTACAATGAGCAAATGGAAAAACTGCGCGAAGCAGACGCCTACACAAAGCTCATGCTCGACGCCAGCCCCTTTGGAACGCTCATCTGGGACAGCAACTTAAACCTTATCAGTTGCAATGAAGCCTTGAGCAGCGCCTTTAACTTCGACTCATCAGAAGAATTTATTGAGAACTTCCCCGCACTCATCCCCGAATTGCAGCCGGACGGCGTGCCTTCTCTTGAGAGAATGTACAATGTCCTGCGCGACACCCTCAATGAAGGGCTTGCGGAACACGCATGGACAGGACAAACCCTCACAGGGGAGCTTGTGCCCACCATGGTGAAGCTCGTGCGTTTGCGCCATCGCGGCGATTATGTTGTCGCCGGCTATGTGCAAGATTTACGCGAAGTGGAAGCGACGCGCCAGCAGGCGCGTGACGCAGAAGACCGCGCACAGGTGCTCTTAAATGGAACACCTCTTGGCATAAA
>CAYJGA010000272.1:0-3412 GCA_964369255.1 uncultured Desulfovibrionaceae bacterium | reverse complement strand
GCTTTTTTTTCCTAAAAAAAGTTTCCCCCCAAGAAAAAAACTTAAAAAAAAATAAAAAACAAAAAAAGCTTTCCCCCAAACCCCCTTCAAAAAACTCTTCATTTAGAAACAGCCCAAATAAATTTACGTATTCTTCCGAACGAGAACGCAGGCGATGGCGGCGAGATTGAGGATGCCGAAGAGGATGAGGTCGGCGCGCATGCTTTGGAGGAAGGCGTCGAGGTGTGCGACGTCCATGGGCGCTTTGCCGAGAAAGTATCCGAAGGTGATACTGATGATGGTGGTGTTGACGAGTGCACCGCTGGTGCGCATGGTGCCTACGAGGCTTGCGGCTTGCCCTATGTACTTTTGCCCGACACTTTCCATGATGACAGTGGTATTTGGTGCGGCGAAAAGCCCCATGCCGAGGCCGAGGGTGCATTGGGCAATGACGAAGAGTATGAAGGGCGTGTCTGGGGCGAGGAAGGCGCTGGCAAGAAGGCCGAGTCCGCAAAGTGCGACGCCTGCGGCGCTGACACGCCCTGCACTGTAGCGATCTGAGAGCTTGCCCGCGAGAGGTGCAGTGACAGATTGAACAACAAACTGCACAGAAAGCCAGAGACCTGCTTCCATGACACTCATGCCACGCGCCAATTGGGCATAGAGGCTGAAGAATATTATCATGCCGAAGGCGGAGCAGTAGTTGATGAAGGCCGCGAGTGATGAAAGCCCGAAGACGCGATTTTGAACGAGGAGACGCACTTGAAGGAGGGGGTATTCTGTGCGCAATTCCATGAAAACGTAGAGGACAAGGAGGAGGAGGCCGCCGCCCATCATGGCGAGAGCAAGGCCGAGGGATGTTTCCAGATGTGTGCTTCCGAGGGTCAAAATGGCCATGGCGGCGCCGTAGACGAGACCGCCGCGCCAGTCAAAGGGTTCTCCCTTGCCGCAGAACCATTCTTCGCGCACCATAAGAAGCATGAGGAAGAAGGCCGCGCCGCTGGCGGCGGCATTTGCCCAGAAAAGCCAACGCCAACCGAGTGTGCCGACGATAAAACCTGCGACAGGCGGCCCACAAGCAATGCCCGCATAAACGGCTGAGGCGGAAAGTCCAATATATTGTCCTCGTTTCCCTTCTGGCGCCACCATGCTGAGAATGGCAAGACCACTTGCAGAAAACATGGCGCCGCCTGTGCCTTGTACAAAGCGTAAGACTTGCATGAGATGAACATTATCCATATGTCCGAGCACAAAGCACATGGCTGTGAAAATGCCCATGCCCCAGAGGAATATGCGCCTGCGTCCCCAGATGTCGCCCATACGCCCTGTGGTGAGTTGAAAAGTGGCAAGACCAAGCGCATAGAATGTTGTAAGAAGAGTCATGTCCTTGGCACTTGCGCCTATGTCTGCGCCCATGGAAGGCAAGACGGCGTTCACGCCCGCCATCATAAATGGGAGAAAGAATTGGGCTGTACAGACCGCAAAAAGAATGGCACGAGGCGAGCTTGTGTAGGGCATATAAAAACCATGAGTAGTTTGTTTTTTCTTTCAGAAAAAACAAACTACCAGTATTTCAATTGTATTTCTATAATTGAGCGATTATTATGGAGTGCCGCGGCACTTTTATCCTCATAGCGAAACTATATGACTAAATACCATCACACGCGAAGCATGGCAAACTATTTGATACACTTCGAAGTGCAAAGTACAGCTGTAAAAGTAGAAAAGCAAGGAAGATTTTTGAGCAGCTTGCACTCAAAGATGTCCTTCACGCACAACATTTGTCCCGAAATATGAAACGCGGCAACCTAAGGAAACAAAGGAAGCAACGGAAACAACACACACAATCGGACATACACGAAAGTAAAAAAATGGGAGCAACAAAAAGAAAGTAAAGAAAGTAAAGAAAGCAAAGAAAGCAAAAAACCTCTCCTCTCCCCACAAAGAGACACAAAACTTTGCGCTTCAAGAAGAGGTTTTAAGCAAAAGGAAGGAAGGTATGCTTTAATCATAGCAACATGTGTGCCAGAAAAATTTCACAGCGGAAAAAAAATTAACATCTATAAATTCAAAGCGATGAAGCAGAAGAAAAAAAGATGAGATTTCCAGTGCGTAAAAAAAATTAAACCTTTTTCCTTGCCATATGCATTTTCTTGACTTTTTGCAGAAAAAAACTGTACCCGACGCAAGAAGAGATTACGAATAATAAAAATATTTTTTTCACAATCAATTTTCTTGCATTTTGCGCAAAACCAAAAAAAAGGGAAAGTTTCCAAAAAAAAATCCATCGAAGCCACGGCGAAAAACCTCGTCTTTTTCACTCCTAATACATTAAGTTTACAGATTATTAACATAAAAAAACACCGCAAATCCCCAGCGCCGCTTTCTTTGAACAAGGCTTGACGTAATGCCATCAAATATCCTAAAAAGGCCGTGGGAAAGACCCTTCATAAGAGGCCTCACCCCAGAGAAAAGCACTCTAGCAGACTCAATTTATTGGAAAATTCAATATAATGAAGGCAAAAAACGGCGTTGGTTTACATTTTTTGCCAAAAACATACACAAGAGCACGCCCTCTAACAAAAAAGAAGCCGCGCTTTGCACGTAGCGGTATCACGCTCGCAAGAGCCATAAGAAATATCGGTGTTTTCCAAAGAACACCACTAACACGAACAGACAGAGTAAATACATATGGATACACGCGCACTCTTTGAACAAAAAAAAGCCCATGTCATCAATCAATGGGTAGAGTCCATTTTTAACAGCTACCCACTCCAAACAACAGGCTTTTTGCGTTCAAAACAAGACCAGTTTGGCAATCCTGTGGGAGAAATTACCACCACCATCGCCCACTATTTGTATGACGCAGCCGTTGGAGAACATATCCTTGCCGACAGGTTACAAACTGCCCTTGAGCGTTTTGTCAAATTGCGTTCCGTGCAAGACTTTGTCCCCTCGCAAGGCATTGGTGTCCTTTATACTTTCAAGCAAATTTTTCGCGCAGAATTTTTACCACACTTTGCCCAAGCCGGCAAGGTGGACGACTACCTTGAGGCGGAATCGCGCATTGACACGTTGGCGCTTATGTCCCTCGACATATATGTGCAAACACGCGAAACGCTCGCAGAACAACGAATAAAAGAGATACGCGACCAACACTCCCAGCTCGTGCGCTGGGCGCAGAGGCACAACATTCCGAATGCATAGGCCAACTTACCTAAGCCTTGCACAACTCTTGGGAAAATTCATGGATGACAAGAGCTGTGCGGCGGAGACGAAGGCATTACGCATATACGTGTTTTATTGTGAAAAATAGTTTCGACAGGGAAAGCCATGGTGATGCAAAGCATTTTCATGTCCCCAAGCGAAGCTTTTGGAAAGCCTTGGTAAGCCTTTCTTGTGAGGATGCCACAGGTATAACTTATAGCCCAGT
>CAYJGA010000271.1:0-3417 GCA_964369255.1 uncultured Desulfovibrionaceae bacterium | reverse complement strand
GATAGACAATCGGCGCTTTCGAATGGGAAACTCAAAAAAGTATTTGAGGTAAATGCGCAAAACGAGTCAGCTTTCGAAACTACACTTTTAGTGTTGACAAGCCACTAGTTTTTGTTTTTTTGGGTTTTTTAATTTTGCTTTTTCTGAAAGGCTTGTGGGGGGAAACTTTTTTTAAGTTTCCCCCAAAAGATTTTCAAAAAAATATGCGCTTTATACACCATCGGTGACTTTTATGGAAAACCTATGAGCACACATGACTTAGAAAGCCTTTTGGCACGCATTCGGCAAAAATATGCCGTCGACTTTGAAACGCTGCAAGAAGACGAAAATGATCGACTCGAAGTCCTCTCCGTCACCAATATGCAGCAACATATCGACGGCCTTGTGGCACGCAAAGCCATTGATAACCCCCTCAAAGACCTCCCACTCTGGGCAAAAGTATGGCCCGCCTCCTTTGTACTTGCCCGCTACTTACGTACATGCGCACCCGACGGCAAAAGCCTCTTGGAGCTTGGCGCCGGCTGCGGCATCACCGCCTGTCTTGTAGCACGCTCCGGCTTTGCCTCCATATGCACAAGCGACATCGTCGACGACGCTCTCCTCTTTGACAAAGAAAATATTTTGCACAATAATCTAAAATTTACGGTCAATGCCCGTTATGTAGAAATAAAAACGAGGCGCGACTCCCTCAAAGACGCGAAATTCGACATCATTGCCGCCTCAGAAATACTCTACCTCGAAGAACTCCATCGCCCATTGCTCAAGTGCATCCAACGACATCTCGCACCGGGCGGCAAGGCCGTACTCTGCACAGACGCCATGCGCTTTCGCCCGCAGTTCTTCAAACAAGCGTCTAAGGCTTTTACTGTCAGCGGACATAAAGTCGATGTGCGGAGTACAGAACAGGCAGACGGCAACGAACAAGAAAAACGCACCTACATCCTCTGTATCTTGGAGCGCCAATGATTACACTGCACTCATGTCCCAAAGCACACAGCCACGAACTTGATAAAGCCATATCGCCTGCGGACACTGTCGCACGCGTGCGCGAAAAACTCAGCGCCCTGCATACAGACATACTCACGCACACAAGCCGCGTCGATGTGGGACGCCTCGGCATCCCCGTCTACATGAGCCACTGCGGCGCCGATGCAAAACGTGTCATGCCCACGCGCAAGCAAATGGGCAAGGGTGCCACGCCCATACAAGCAGAAGCCTCCGCCCTCATGGAATTGATGGAGCGCTACGCCTTCTTCAGCTTTTGGGATACCATGCCCGACTGCAAAGAAGCCACATGGGATGAAGCAATCGCACAATTTCATGATGCCCTCATGCCTCTGGAACACATTCTTCAATCTGTCAACGAAGACTTACCCCTCGCAAAAGCCGCTCTGCTCATGAATTGTGTTTCATGGCAATTCTTCCCCGTCACAGACTTGGTGCACAAAAAAACTGTGTGGGCGCCTTTAAATTGGTTTAAAAAGCTCGGGGAATTTAATGGGACGAGCGCGGGCAACACGCAAGAAGAATCACTCTTGCAAGGGCTGTGCGAACTCATTGAGCGCCATGTGTGCTGTATTATTGACAGAGAAAAACGCATCTGTCCCACTATCGACCCCGCAAGTATTCAAAACGATGCATTTACAGACGATATACTCAAAAAACTTTTGGCTGCTTTTGAAAAACAGAACATTACGCTCATCTTAAAAGATTTTTCCTTAAATATGCCCGTGCCCACCGTGGGTGCCGTAGCCTACGACGCAAACACACTGGGCAAAACATCCGAAATAGTCTTCACAGCAGGCACCGCCGCAAGCCCTGCCAAGGCCGCCATCCGCGCTGTCACAGAAGTCGCACAGCTCGCGGGCGATTTCTGCACATCTGCCTGCTACGAAGCCTCGGGACTCTCAAAGTTTACGCGACTCGAAGACATAGACTGGCTCATACAAGGTGATATGCGCCCGCTCTCTGCACTACCAAGTGTCATTTCGGATGACATCTGCACAGAACTGCACAGCGTCATCACACAACTTCACGCACAAGGCTTCACCACCTATGCTTTGCCCACAACGCATCCCGCGCTTGGCATCGACGCGCACTACTGTATCGTGCCCGGCCTCGCCTTCCGCGAGCGCGATGTCAACCAAAGCGTCGGCCTCTTTGTAGGGCGCATACTTGCGGAAGAATGCGACCTCAATGACGCTCAACGCGGCCTCACCATCCTTGAACAATGCTATCCACAAGGGCATTTCCTTCCCTTCTTTCAAGGCATGCTCGCCCTGCGTCAAGAACAGTACAGCGCCGCACACGCCCTCTTTGCAAAGGCCGAGCATCTCCAGCCGGAAAACGACGCAAAAGGCCTTGCCGCCTTCTATGCCGCCTATGCCTTGAGCCTAGATGCCCCCAATAGAGACGGCCTCTGGGCAGAAATGTTGCCATTGCTTGACAGGGCTGTCGAATATTGTCCGGATATGAAGGAATACTGGAACCTGCGCGGAGTCGCACATTTCAAGCAAAAAAACTATGAAAGCGCTGCCGCAGATTTTCGCACCGTTCTCAATCTTGATAAAGGCTCCATCATGGATATGGCCAACCTTGGCATCTGCTATAAATTCCTCGGGCAAAAAGAGCTTGCGCGCACATATCTCCAAGCTGCGCTTGAATTGGACGATTCTTTAGAATTTGCCCGCGTACACCTTGCTGAATGCTAAGCATATGGGCGCAAAAAAAAATATATGCATCCTCGCATGCAGTCCCCGTGCGCACGGCAATACGGACGCCATGGCTCACGCCTTTGCTCAAGGTGTCCGTAGTGCCGGGGGCGAGGCAGATATTCTCTATTTACGGGAATACAGCACCCTCCCTTGCTCCGCCTGTTATGCATGTCGTGACCACGCGCATGGCGCGTGCATATTGTCGCAACACGACGAGTGTACATCGCTCTATACAACATTGGGTGCGGCGCCCCTCATCTTCCTCGCCGCACCCATATTCTTTTACCACTTGCCTGCGCAGCTCAAAGCTTTTATTGACAGAGCTCATGCTTCTTGGGTACAGCAAGAAAAAAGTACTGCCACGCGCGAACATAATGCACACAAGACATCCCTCACACCTGTTTTCGTCGGACTTGTGGCAGGAAAAGCACGCGGAGACAAACTTTTTGAAGGGAGCATGTTGACGCTTCGCTATTTTTTTCGAGCGCTTGACATGCATATTCATACTGAGCATTGCATGCGTGGTTATGATGCACAAGAAGATTTTGCCGCAGACGCACGTGCATGTGAGCATGTGCGTTCCTTGGGTATTGACGCGCAACACCTTGTGGCAAAAAACATTTAGTAGTTTGTTTTTTTCTAAAAGTTTATTTTTTTGAAAAGCTTGTGGGGGGAAACTTTTTTTAGGAAAAAAAAGCTTTCC
>CAYJGA010000270.1:0-3423 GCA_964369255.1 uncultured Desulfovibrionaceae bacterium | reverse complement strand
TTTTCCATTCTAAAAGTCACAGAAAGTTTGTTGGTGAATTCTTCTTGCATGGCATTGTTTCTCTGCAAGTCATTCCTTGCCTCACTGATGCCTTTACGCAAGCTGGTATCCACGATGCTCGCGCGCTCGTAGGCTATCTCTTTGGGCGG
Source organism: uncultured Desulfovibrionaceae bacterium (assembly GCA_964369255.1). Taxonomy (GTDB): domain Bacteria; phylum Desulfobacterota; class Desulfovibrionia; order Desulfovibrionales; family Desulfovibrionaceae; genus CAYJAD01. The sequence continues at coordinate 3,274 of CAYJGA010000270.1, read as the reverse complement.
GATGTGAGTGGCGACTCTCAAGAGCGCCGCAACCTGCGTGCGCGCTTTGTGCGTCAAGTGGCTGTTCCCATGGCACTTGGCCTGCTTGCCCTTTGCGAAATGCTCTATCAGCACAGCATCGACACAAAACAGTTACAAAAAAACTTCGCAAGCTTCACATGTCGCTTGAAGGATTTCTTTAAGAAAGCACCGTACACAGAGAATACGGACGAGAGCCACGCGGAACAAACAGACCCCTTTGCCTGTTTGGAAGGCATTGTCATCCCTGACCATTTCTATCATCCTTTGCCACAGCCCCACATCATCAAAGCTGTGGAAAATGCGGTGAATGCCCATATTCCCGCTGGTACGGATAACGAGCCATTCTCCTTGATGGATATAGAAGTGCGCGTCAACCCCGCCGCCGTGGAGAAAATCATTTGCACAACCCTTGGACAAGCGCTTTCTGACTTGTGCGAAGTTGTCCATCTCCTCGATTGCGATATTCTTTTGCTCACGGGCAGACCCAGTGCATGGAGCGGCATTGTGGCGCCTGTCCTTGCAAAATTGCCTGTTCCGCCGGATCGCATCATCCCCATGCGGCAATATCATGTGGGCAACTGGTACCCCTTTGCCGATGTACACGGACGCATCGTCGATCCCAAGACCACTGTGGTCGTAGGTGCAATCCTTTGCGCTTTAGCGGAAGGTCATCTTGAAGGATTTTCATTTGATGTCAACAAACTGCAACTTACTTCCACAGCGCGCTATGTGGGCGAACTTGACCTTTCCGGACAATTACGAGACGCGAAAATCTGGTTTGAAGTGGACGTCAAAAGTACAAAGCAAGAGCCAATTCCGCCGCGAAAGGTCGCATTCAACGGCCCCTTGCCCATTGGCTACAGGCAGGTCAACGCAGAGCGCTGGCCAACGACGCGTTATCATTTGCTGGCATTCAGCTCCGCAGACGCGCAAGCGCGCGCCGCGGGACGCCTCCCCTACACCATCGGCCTCGCCCTGTCCACGTCAAACCATGTGGATGAAAACAGCGAAAAGGACGAAGGGGAATTTGAAATTGAATACATTGTTGATGAGCAAGGCAATGATGTCAACATCAAGGATGTGGTCATACGTTTGCAGACCATGAAGCTTGATGAAGGATATTGGCTAGACACTGGTATTGTCAAAGACGCGTGACAGGTTGCAAGTGCTTTGTTTTTTTGAAAGCGGTTTGGGAAAGACTTTTTTCTTTTTTAAGTTTTCCCCCACAAGCCTTTCAAAAAAAAACAAACTACGAGTGATACAGGTGAACATGCAGATTATGAAGGGATAAAATATATGCACCAAGAAGACAAACAACTTGCTGCCCATTGTCAGAGTTTAGCGCAAAATACCCACGCTGCGCTCTCGTGGATAGAGCATAACAAGGACACGATTGGAAAGGAATACGAGTCGCTGCACAAAAAACTGCGCGGCAATGCCCGTGATTTTCATAAATGTCACATTGCAGCACTGCGCAAAATGTGTGTCGGCGTTTTTGGCCCCAGTCAGTCGGGGAAATCCTACCTCATTTCCGCCTTGGCACGGGACGCGCGTGGTACACTCATCGCGGATTTTGATGGCGCAAAACATGACTTTATCACAGAAATCAACCCCGAAGGAGGCAAGGAATCCACCGGTCTCGTCACACGCTTTACCACAACAGCACCGCCAAACCTGCCCCAAGGGCATCCCATTCGCTTGCGATTACTCACAGAGTGCGATGTTGTACGCGTGCTCGCCAACACCTATTATGCAGACTGCGACCACAAGGAAACACCCGACCAAGACGCTCTCCTTGCGGACTTACAAGCGCTAGAAACGCGCTACGCTACACAGAACTTTCAAGAAGTCAGTGCTGACGATGTGGAAGAACTGCGTGAATATATGCATCGCAACTTTGCCTCGCGCCCACGGGCGCAGATGCTCCATCGCGCCTATTGGCAGCGCGCAATGGATCTCATTCCAAAGCTCGACCTCCAAGGACGCGCAAAGCTCTTTGCGCTTATTTGGGACAAGGTAGAACCCTTTACTGAGCTGTATACAAAACTCTGCACCGCACTCCAAGCGCTTGGCTATCCGGAAGAAGCCCATTGCGGCCTTGACGCGCTCATTCCGCGCGTTTCAAGTATCATTGATGTGGCGCTGCTCAAAAACCTCTCCAGTGTCACTTTAGATTCCGGCGACGCAGGCGATCGTCTCACTCTGACAGGTAAGGAAGGCCGCACAGCCACCCTACCCCGCCCCATCGTCACGGCGCTCACTGCGGAAATCACCATCTATATGACAGAAAAGCCAGACGACTTTTTTGACCATACTGACTTGCTTGACTTTCCGGGGTATCGCTCTCGCCTTAAAATCACCAATATTCGCCATGAGCTTGAGCGCGAAGGCACATTGGAGACACTCTTTCTTCGTGGGAAAGTGGCCTACCTTTTCGAGCGCTACTGCGCCGAAAAAGAACTCACAAGCATGCTTTTGTGCATCGCGCCGGGCAATCAAGAAGTGCAAGACTTGCCGCGCGCCGTACAACAATGGATTGCTTCCACCCACGGGGAAACGCCTGCACGACGGGCGCAGTCCAGCGCAGACACAGGGCCTGCCCTCTTTTTTATCCTCACAAAGATGGATATGGAATTTGAAAAAAAGAAGGGTACGCCTTCCGTAGAAGCACGATGGACAACACGCCTGCAATCCTCTCTTATTGACTTTTTTGGACAAAACGACGATTGGCCAACAAATTGGGATGGCACAAATCCCTTTAACAATGTTTTCCTTTTGCGCAATCCAAACTTCCGATGCGAAGCCATTTTTGACTTCGACGGCGACCTTGAGAGCGGCGTTCGTACCGACCAAGAGGCCTATGTGGCAGAAGTGAAAAATGCCTTCTTTACATCGCCCCTTGTGCAGCAACATGTCAATAATCCCGATCGCATTTGGGACGCTGCCATGTCGTTGAATGACGGCGGTGTGGGGCTTTTGCGTCAGGTTTTGCGCCCCTTATGCAATCCTGCGCTCAAAAGACGACAAATTGCAGTCACTCTGACTCAAGTCTTAGACAATATCCTCACCACACTCAGCCCGCATTATAAGAGTGATGATAAAGAAGAGGAGCGCAAGCAAAAGGAATTGTTGGCGCAACAATTATCAAAATGCTTCATTGGCATGGCAAAAACACAGCGCTTTGGCGAATTTTTGCGTCATTTACAAGTCAATGACCATGATTTACACGCCCTTTACTTCCAAATAGAACAAG
>CAYJGA010000269.1:0-3442 GCA_964369255.1 uncultured Desulfovibrionaceae bacterium | reverse complement strand
ACGCAAGCCCAAGCCCTCTATGAGTACGCCGAAGCCACGGAAGAAAACTTTGACGGAAACTACGAAGAAAACTTCAATCCCCGCGAATACGCGCAAGAAGTCGTGCAAGAGCGTGTGCCGGCATATGCTCAGGGATATGCTCAAGGATACGTCCAAGAATACACAGAAAATACGAACTACGCCAACACAACGGGCACCTTCTATGTGCAGGTGGGCAATTTTGACGTAAAGAAATTTGCCTCACTCCTCGCCATGAAATTGAAGGATACAGGGCTTGAGGCACGGTCACAAAAAAATGCCACAGGCGGCTGGCATGTCCTTGTAGGTCCTTTTTCGGAAAGCCATACAGCACGCCAAAAGCTCGCGCAATTTTCTCAAGAATTTGAAAGTGTCAAGCTGATTGAAGGGAATCCGTAGTGAATGTCGATTTCTTAGGAAAAAGAGACTGAGAAGACATTATTGACGCGTGCGCAATTTTTCATGACAATCCATAGCATTCATAAATAAAAAACATAGAATATGTTGAGACGAAAAAAAGGGCGGAAATATTCTTTCCGCCCTTTTTTTACAAAAAAAATTGTAATTATGCGTTGGCTGCTTTGAGCATTTCTTCAACCATGGAAAGAGAAAATGCAGAATCGTCGTTCAGGCCGCACAACTGGCGCACTGCAACCATAAGCATAGGGAGAGGCAAGCTCATATGCGTTGTGCCGTCAAAGACAGTACACATTTCGCCCTCTACAAAAAGCTTATAGGCGCGGCGCTCACGATCGGGGCCATTGCCGCTCACAATGTAGTACACTTGTTCGTTTTTGTCGGTTACGTAAAGTTTTTGACGCGTTAAAATAGACCTTTCCTCGTCATACCACGAAGATTCGGCAAAAAGGCGCCCATGAAAGACAATATCGGGGCCATTGTCGTGGGAAAGGCAAAGGCGCTCCATGGAATTACCCGTGCTGTCTGCATGCATATTCATTCTCCGATGTTCGGCAAAGGTTTGTAGAATTTTTTACAAAGTCTCATTGTCACAAAAAGCTTTTGCTTGCAACACTTGCCAGCAGAAGCATCCACATTTATGGGGCACACTCTCAATAACGAGCCATTACACGTCGTCGCTGCTGTCATGTGCGCCCAGCCCCGCGACCTAAGCAAAAGTGCCAACGAGAGATAACAAACGAAAAAGAAAAATTTTCTGACGAAAATCTTCGACGTAACCATACATACGAGGAACTCATACTTTATAGAGAAATGTGAGCACCTCGGTTGCTTGAGCAGTGTTTACGAAAAAAATTATTTTTTCATGAGGTTTACGCTTCTTATTTCACCTTAAATAAGCACATTCCCCGACTGCGTTGAAGGCACATTAGCACTTTATTGGCGAGGCTGTCAAGAAGCTTATGCGAAAATCCCTTCATTTCTTACATTTTTATGGGGCTTTACAGAACGCCTTTTTTTAGATAATAATAAAGTCCTGTTTTGAATATTGAAAAAATATAGACATTTGTAATAAAAGCAAACCGTTGATTTTATAGCTTTTTCCCTTTAATTTCTACGGTTAATCTATAAAACATCTAGAGGCGACGACTGTTTTTTTGGGCGAAAAGGAAAAAAACTTCTCTGGATGTCGGTGTCAAAAACCACATTTTCGCTTTTTTCAAGTATGGGTATCTGCGTTGTAAAGCTGAAACTTTTTTGAATATATCCTTGATATAACAAAGAAATATGAAAAAGAGTGAAAGCATGTATGCGAGGCAGCAGTGCCTACAAAAAAAATTGAGGTGTATAATTATGTCAGCTGACATTTCAAAGGCTCGGCAAGATCTTTCTCAAGCCCTTTCCTTTGTGAAGCAAGGTAAGGTCGTTGCCGCTGTACAGGGCATCCAAGCAGCTTTGCAGCTTCTTATTAACACGCCGCTCATGAAGTCAGAGCGGACAGAATTTGAAGGGCTTATTCACAATGCGCTCTTTGCAATTCATGTGGATAAGGTCATCAAGGAGCTTTTCCCAAAGCCATTGGACTTCGTGCTTGGGCAAGAAAAAGAATTGCTTGAAAATATGAAAATTATTTCCGACGGACTTGCGCAGCACGCTCTAATCTTGGCGGAAGAAGCAAAAAAAGCCAAGGAAGAAAAAAAGCGTTCAACCCTTGCACGCGCCGAAGCAGAGCTTGAAACATCGCCCACAAAGGGGCTTGCCACCCTCGCCGCTCTCAAGCGCTCCTATCCCGCAGACCCCGACCTCTTTGGAGAAATTGGGGAACTTCTTTTGCGTGCAAAAATGTATGAGGAAGCCGTCTCCTATCTTTCAGAAGCGCTTGACCTCAAGCCAGACATGCTGCCCCACTACAATACTATTGGTATGGCCTTGCGCAAGCTTGAGCGCTTTGAAGTGGCAGAAACGTATTACTTGCGCGCGTCAAATTATTTGCGCACCGACCCCAATCTCTACTTCAACATAGGGCGTCTTTATCTTGATTGGAGCAAGTTTGAGAAAGCAAAGCAGGCTGCTCTTGTGGCACTTAAGCTCAATCCGGACTTTGTAGAAGCGCAAAAGCTGTTGAAATTCGTTGAAAAAAAATTGGCAGATGCAAAATCATAATCTTCTGGCGTCCTGTCTTGGGCATATGCTCTGTCGTGAGGCGCCGGCTGCGCGAGAATGCGCGCCGCTTGCTTTTTTCGAGTATTGCGCATAATGAGTGTGGAGCTGTGTAGTTGTACGTTTTTTTGTCATAAAACTTCTTTGTTAGAAACCTTTTTCCGGAGTAGCTATGTCTTACGGTTCTCTGAATTCCGCATCCTCTAAGAAATCTGTCTGGAGGGATTATGCCGAGGCCTTGGTTATTGCCATTATCTTGGCCTTAATTATCCGAACTTTTTTTGTGCAAGCTTTTAAAATTCCTTCCGAATCCATGCTTAACACCTTGCAAGTGGGCGATCATTTGCTCGTGAATAAATTCTACTACGGTGTGAAATGGCCTTTTACTCATAGCTATGCCATAGAGGGAGCGGATCCTGCCTACGGAGATGTTATTGTTTTTGAATACCCTAAAGACCCTTCTCTTGATTATATAAAGCGCGTGGTGGGGCTGCCTGGGGATGTGATTGAAATACGCAACAAGCAATTTGTGCGCAATGGAGAGCCTGTCACAGAAGTCTATGCGCGCCAGACAGAGCCGAACGTCATTCAGCCTACTGTGCGTGATAATTTTGGCCCTTACACAGTGCCAGAGGGTGAGTATTTTGTCATGGGCGATAATCGCGACAATTCTCAAGACTCGCGCTTTTGGGGGACTGTGGAAAAATCTGCCATACGCGGCAAGGCATGGCGCATATATTGGTCGTCCCAAGGGCTTGACAATATCCGCTGGAACAGACTTGGCCAAGCCATTCAGTAGGCATTTATGTATGTGAGCCTCGCCAGCGGCAGCCTGCACGGCGTCGAT
>CAYJGA010000268.1:0-3481 GCA_964369255.1 uncultured Desulfovibrionaceae bacterium | reverse complement strand
AGGGGCAAGTGGAATACTTTTGTTGCACCCTTCTTTTTCAAGCCGTGCACAAAGGAGGCGTCTGTGACAAATGTATGGACGTCCTGCCACCACGGAAGGCGTATGCCGGAGAGTATATGCCACGGGTTATCCACAAACCACGCCGCCACAGGAATGCCAAGCGCTTGTAAGAGCGCAAAGTCTGTACCTTCTGCGTCGAGGCCGTGCAGGTTCACCGTGCACACAAGCGACAGATGCGTGTCCGCAAGGATTTCACGCAAGGATTTCCCCTGCTCCGGCGTCAAAACTTCAAGGCCGGCTTGGGAAAAAGCCGCGCATAATTCGGCGTGCAAGAGATGCTTTGATGTGCTTGTGAGATAGACGATGGGCTTTTGCGCTTGGGCGCCCGACTGATCAGATGTTTGACCAGATATTTGACCAGACGCTTGGGCGCATGCTTGAGCACGCAACTCGCGCGCAGCACGCAAGAACCAGCCTTCCATTTGCCCCCAAAGGGGCGCCCAAAAGGAAGGGAACATCCGAATGTTCTGCTTATACCACCACACAGCAACGCGCTGGCCTTGTGCCTTTTTTTCTTGCAAAAAAGCGCCTGCGCCGTCTTCGGCAAGCTTTGTCCAGTGTGCGGGCATTTCTTTGAGCCACAAGGGGTTTTGCGCCAACATACTCGTAATAAAATGTATATTCTCAAGCCAATATATATTTGTAGCGCGCATCTCGCCATCACGGTCGTCATGAAAAACGTCCATGAGTGAGGGGTGGGGCAGGGCTTGCACCATGCCATCTTTGTGCAACAACGAACCAACGCCCAAAATCAGATGCGTGTCTGGGTTTTGTTCAGTATCAAGACGCACGAAAGCTGCCGAACCAGAATTTAGACTGACTTTACGACCTTGACTGTCGAAAAGAATGCGACGCAGAGGGCGCTCGTTCTCAAGCATAAACTTTCTCCATTCTCACTAGTAAAAGCACTTGGCTATGAAACCTCTTTATTATATATACACTCTTGCAAGTTATGCAACGATTTTATGCTCTTTCAATAATCTGAATAATATAGGAAAGTTATATGTTTTTGCAGTGAGCTTTCGGGGGGACGCGTGCGAAAAAATCCACAAATTGCACCCGAGGTGATACTTGAAGGATTGTTTGAAAAAGCCTCAAGTTGCGTGTAGGGGATGAAATTCAGCGCAAAAAATGCTCATTTAAGACTTATTTGTATTTTTTTATTGAGTGCTTTTTTCACAAAAATATTCTCTATTAAATGTCGGGAGAAAAATGAAAGAATATCGAGATTATTATTTTCGCCGCGCGAAGGAGCAAAACTATCCTGCCCGCTCAGTGTACAAGCTCAAAGAGATTGATGCAAAATTTAAAATTTTTCGTAAGGGCATGAAGGTACTTGACCTTGGCGCCGCCCCCGGTTCATGGTCGCTTGGTGCGGCAGAAAAAGTGGGTGAACAAGGCCTTGTGCTTGCGTGCGACATTCAAGAAACGGACACTGTTTTTCCTAAAAACATTGTTTTTTTACAAGAGGATGTTTTTAATCGCTCTGCTATTTTTGAGGAGCATCTACAAAAAATCGCCCCCTTTGATGTTGTCATCAGCGACATGGCGCCGCGCACCACAGGCACAAAGTTTACCGATCAAGCCCGCTCGCTTGAGCTATGTTTAGAGGCCTTGAATGTGGCGGAACTTTGGCTTAAAAAGGGAGGCGCATTCGTCGTGAAAATTTTTATGGGGCCGGATATTCAAGAACTCTTGCAACCTATGCGCCGTCAATTTACGACGGTGAAATCGTTCAAACCAAAAAGCTCTCGTCAAGAGAGCAAAGAAACTTTTTTTGTGGGGACAGGATTTAAGAAAATCCCCCCGCCTTCAATCGTTGAAACAGAAAATTCATAAACAGACCTTTTGTTTCACCGCTTTCAATACCTTAACGTTTAATATTCAGGAGCAGGTATGGCTGGGCATAGTAAATGGGCCAACATCCAACATCGCAAAGGACGCCAAGACGCAAAACGCGGCAAGCTTTTCACAAAGGCAGCCAAGGAAATCATCATCGCAGCCAAGGGCGGAGGCGACCCCGCAGGCAACTCGCGCCTGCGCGCAGCCATTGCAGCAGCAAAGGCAGTAAACCTCCCCAAGGATAAAATTGAAGCAGCCATCCGCAAGGGAACGGGCGAGGACGCCGGCGGTGAGCTCTTTGAAATTTCCTATGAGGGCTACGCGCCCGGTGGCATTGCTGTGATTGTGGAAACTGCCACGGATAACAAAAACCGCACAGTGGCCGAAGTGCGCCACCTCCTCACAAAGCACGGCGGCTCCATGGGCGAGACAGGCTGTGTGGCGTGGATGTTTGACAGGAAGGGCGTCATCAGCATCGCCAAGGCCGATTATGACGAAGAAGCCATCATGGAAGCAGCGCTGGAGGCTGGCGCAGACGATGTTATCGACGACGGCGAGAGCTGGACAATCCACACAGCGCTTGCGGACTATACGAGCGTGCGCGACGCGCTTGAAGCAGCAGGCATTACTATGGAGTCTGCGGAACTTGCTATGATTCCACAAAATACCATCGCCCTCGACGCAGACACGGGGCGCAAGGTTTTGCGCCTTATGGACGCCCTCGACGACAATGACGACGTGCAAAATGTGTACGCCAACTTTGACTTGCCCGAGGAACTCTTGGCTGAGATGGAATAGATGTCGCTTATTGTTATTGGCATCGATCCCGGGTCTCGCGCCACTGGCTGGGGCATTGTGGAAGATGCGTCTGGCATTGTGCGCCTTGTGGACTGCGGCATTATCCGTACAAGCCATAAGGCGCCCACGCCTTTTTCTGAGCGCCTCGGCACCATCTATACAGAGCTTGTTACTATTCTTGATTATTATGTCCCCAGCGAGGCCGCCATCGAAAATGTTTTTACAGCACAAAACATGTCGTCGGCTCTCAAGCTTGGTCAAGCACGCGGCGTCGCTGTGGCGGCGTGTGCCAGTCGTCAACTTTCTGTCACAGACTACGAACCCACCCTTGTGAAAAATTCTATCGTCGGCACAGGCAGAGCACACAAGTCGCAGGTGAGCTTTATGGTGCAATGCCTTTTGCATGTGAAAGCACAATGGCCGGAAGATACCACAGACGCGTTGGCAGTGGCTCTATGTCACCTTAACATGCGCAAATTTAAGGCGTATAACTAGTCTGCGTTTGCACAGCATTGATTCTAATTTGTTTTTTTGAAAGGGGTTCGGGGGAAAGCTTTTTTGTTTTTTTGGTTTTTATTTTTTGTTTAAGTTTTTTTCTTGGGGGTTGATCATGCTACAGAATTGCGGAGTCGGGGTTAAGCGAGTACGATGCTTCCGTCACTGGCTAGTGAACAAAAATTTCGCCAAAGAAAAAGGCTAGTCATGATAACTAGCCGAAATCTTTACTGGTGCGAAAGGGGAGACTCGAACTCCCACGCCGAAAGCGCTGGATTCTAAGTCC
>CAYJGA010000267.1:0-3485 GCA_964369255.1 uncultured Desulfovibrionaceae bacterium | reverse complement strand
CATTGAAGAAAATCAAATTTTGCGTTCTATGGGGCGTCATTGCGTGGAAGAAACGGAAGGTTTTTTCGTCTTAACCCCGGAAGACCCAGCAGACTTTGTGGGTAAATGGTCTGCGGCCTGTGCAGCAGCAGGCATCGACGCCACACAGATAGATGTGGCTGAAGCGCGGCGTCTGGAACCAAACCTCGCAGCGGATATAAAGACTGTGTTTCGTGTGCCTGATTCGTGCATAGATGGTTTCCGCCTTGTATGGCACAATGCCATGGCGGCGCGTCGATATGGTAGTGAATTTTATACCTATCATAAAGTAACTGGCATTGATGTGGCAAGCGGCGCCGTAAAGGGCGTGTGCGTTGTGAACGAAATCAGCGGCGAAGAGGATTACATCGCCTGTCAATTCGTCGTCAATGCGGCGGGCTCGTGGTCGGGTGTTATCGCACATATGGCGGGACTGGACGTACAAGTGGCTCCGGATCGTGGCACGCTTATTGTGTTTAATCATCGCTTTACGTCGCGCGTTATCAATCGTTTGCGTAAGAGTACAGACGGAGATATTTTTGTTCCTCATGGCTCCGTCACCATCTTAGGCACCACTTCTGCGCAGGCAAGCAGCCCACAGGACACGCGCCCCACAGCGGAAGAAGTTGTGCGACTCTTGGCGCACGGCAAACCGCTTTTCCCGAATATTGAAAGTTATCGTATTTTGCGTGCATTTGCAGGGACGCGCCCTTTATACTCCCCCGGAGCCGGTGCGGCGGGTCGTTCTGCCAGTCGTAACTTCCATATTGTTGACCATAAAGAAGAGGGTTTACAAGGTTTCGCCAGTATTTTTGGTGGAAAACTCACCACTTATCGTCTCATGGCTGAAAAAATGAGCGACCTTGTGTGTAAGCATCTGGGCGTCAATGCCGCATGCGCCACAGCGACGACGCCTCTTGTGGAATTTGACACGGACGTCGAAGCGAACATGCCAGCATTACGAAAAAAATGCCGTCAGCTTTTTGCTGTGCCCGACACCAGACTGCTGGAAGACCGCTTGGGCGCAGCGTTTCCGCACGTCGTAGAGGCCGCAGCGTCTGCATCGAAAAATCAGCTCCTGTGCGAGTGCGAAATGGTGAGTATGGCAGAGGTGGACTTTGTGGCGCGTGATGCCACAAGCCACAGCCTTACTGATGTACGCTTGCGTACACGCTTGGGCATGGGAACATGTCAAGGAATCTTCTGCTCGCTGCGTGCTGTGGGTGCCATGACAGAGGGCAATGTTCCCTTGGCGCTCAAACCTGCGGACAATGTGCGCTCATTTTTGCGTGAGCGTTGGAAGGGCTTGCGCGCGGCCTTGTGGGGCGCACAGCTCAAGGAATTGGAGCTTGGACGCGCCATTTATGCGGCTTCCTTAAACTTGGACGGAAGTCTCTGGGATGATGCATGGGACAGTGAAGCGAAGAGTGAAGGAGCTGATAACTTGCCTCCTGCACAGAATGACACGCGAAATGACACGCAAAATGACGCAGCAGAACAGCAGGGGGCAACAAATGACAAGTCCTAAGAAACGAGTGGTTGTTGTTGGCATGGGCATGGCAGGTTGCATGGCGGCCTATGGCGCCCATGCAGCGGGGCACGAGGTGACATTGCTTGGCACTGGCGCCGGCTCCCTTTCCATTGGCGGTGGCTGTGTGGATGTGCTAGGATATGTACGCACGGCGGACGGCGTGCGCCCCGTGCGTGGGAATCCCTTCGATTCCATCTCCCTCTTGCCTACGCTCTCGCCTGCGGCGCATCCTTACGCCTTGCTCGGCGCAAAGGCTGTACACAAAGGCTTGCGTGCTTTTCATGCACTCATGAAGAAACAAGGGCTTGTTTTACAGTCCTCTGGTGCTGCTGAGGGTGAATACGCCGAAAACAGTGAGAATACCATCGTCGCGACCATTATGGGTACGCTCAAGCCGACATACTTGTGCGCGCCGTCCCATGACGTGCGCCGTGCGCTCGTGAAAGGAGCCAATACACGTATCGCTGTTGTGAGTGTGGACGCCATCCGCGACTGTCACCCTATTTTGGTTGCACAAGAACTACAGCAACGCGCTCTTTTTAAGGAAGCACGCTTCACAACGGCGACCCTTTCGTGGTCAAAAGGGAAAGCTCGGCGTCCTTTGAGCCCCTTGGATGTGGCGCGCTTTGTGGATACTGAAGAAGGGCGTGCGTGGCTTGTGGCACAGCTTTTGTTAATATCGCAGGATGTAGACGCGTTCCTTATGCCACCAATTTTGGGTGTGCGTGCGTCTGCGTGGGACGATGTACAAACACGATTGCAGCGCCCCATTGTGGAAATGGTCGCCATGCCTCCGGGTGTTGGTGGCTTACGAATCTTTACAGCCTTTATGCGTGCTTTGCGTAATATGGGCGTGAATGTTGTGGAAAATGCCACCGTGACCCATGCGGAATGCGAGGGCACACGGTGCACGGCCTTATTGGCAAAGGGCGAAGGTGCCGTGCGCCGCCATGCTGGCGACGCCTTTGTCATTGCGACGGGCGGTGTACTTGGCGGCGGCATTGTGACGCGCCCGGGCAGTGCTCAGGAAGCTATCTTTGGCCTTCCTGTTGAAGCGCCGGTAAATCCGGAAGAGTGGTCATTGCAGGAACTTTTTGCAGAGCATCCTTTCGCGAGTATGGGCGTGCGTGTGAATGAGCGCTTTCTGGCCTTGGACGCGTTTGGTGCGCCGATGTTTTCCAATGTGCATTTTGCGGGTCGTATTCTTGGCGCCTATGATTATGTGACGGAGAAAAGTGGCAATGGTGTTGCGGCTACGACGGGCTGGCATGTGGGCAATCAATTAGTGGGTGGTGAACTATGTTAAATGTGAATGTGACGCCTGATGCATGTATTACGTGTGCCACCTGTGTTGTGCACTGCCCTGTGGCGGCGGTGACATCGGAATTTTTGGGGCCTCGTATGGTGGGGCCTGGGCAAGAGCGTTTCCGTCTCTTGGATGCTTCTGAGGAAAGCTCACTGCATTACTGTGCAAACTGTAAGAACTGCGACATGGCGTGTCCGCATAATGTGCCTATTTCAACTTTAAATATGTTGGCGCGTGGGTCTGCATCCTTGAGTAATCCGCCTTCTTTGACACGGGCGTCGTTTTGGCGTGATTATATGCTCGCGCACGGCGCGGACATTGGGCGCTGGCTTGGTTTTATCCCTGCGTCCTTGCGCAATTTTGGGATGTTAAATCCTGTATCGCGTGTGATTTTGCATGCACTTGGCATCCATAAGGAAGCGCCTCTCCCCCCCTTTGCAGCAAGAACATTTACGAGCATATTCCGCGAGCTGAAACAAGACAAGGGACGCGGCAAGGTGATATTCTTTCCGGGTTGTTATGTAGAGTTGTATGACCCGTACAGCGGCCTTGACGTCGTGCGCGCCTTGCAGCGCGCAGGCTATGAAGTGGAACTGCCTGAGCATATATCTTGCTGTGGATTGCCGATGG
>CAYJGA010000266.1:0-3490 GCA_964369255.1 uncultured Desulfovibrionaceae bacterium | reverse complement strand
TTCGCCTGTGTCTTCGTTGACGACGATGTGCCCCCATTTGTTCAGCTCAAGCTCCGGCGTGGCTTCGAGGAGGATGGGGTTGGCGCGCGTGCCAAGTGCCACGATGGCGAGGTCTGTGGGCAGTTCGTAGATGTCGCCTTCGATGGGTTCGGGGCGACAGCGTCCGGACTTGTCCGGCTCACCGAGCTTCATGCGCTGGAGGGTGACGGACTTGAGTGCCAGCTTTTCGTCGCCGTTGAACTCTAAGGGAGCGGCGAGCAGTTCGAGTTGGATGCCTTCTTCCTCTGCGTGTTCGATTTCTTCATGACGCGCGGGCATTTCTGCGCGCGTGCGACGATACACGATGTGGACGCTTTCAGCGCCAAGACGCATGGCTGTACGCGCGGCGTCCATGGCTACGTTGCCGGCTCCGAAGACGGTGACGTGTTTGCCGGGGTAGATGGGCGTATCCGTTTCGGGGAATTTATGCGCCCGTCCGAGGTTGGCGCGAGTGAGGTATTCGTTTGCAGAGAAGACGCCCACGAGGTTCTCACCGGGAATATTCAAGAATATGGGGAGGCCTGCGCCGACGCCGATGAAGACAGCGTGGTATCCCTCGTCGAAAAGGTCTTGAATGGTGACAGTACGTCCGCCGACCCAATTGAGCTTGAAGTCTACACCGTTGAGGCGCAGTCCGTTCAATTCTGTGGCAACCACGTCCTTGGGAAGACGGAAGGAGGGGATGCCATAGATGAGCACGCCGCCGGGCTCATGAAGGGCTTCGTACACGTCTACCTTGATGCCTTGCGAGGACAGGTAGCCTGCCACAGTGAGGGAGGCAGGGCCTGCGCCAAGACAAGCCACGCGCAAGTTGGCGTGGGGGAGTGCACAGGAATTTGTGCCGGTGACTTGCTCGCAAGGGGATGTGGCGATGAAGTTATCTGCCACAAAGCGCTCAAGGCGACCGATGGCCACGGGCTGCTTTTTCGCATTGAGGATACACTTACCCTCGCACTGCACTTCTTGCGGACAGACGCGACCGCAGACGGCGGGCAGGCTGTTGGTGCTCTTGATGATGCGATAGGCGGAGTCCATGTCGCCGCGTGCCACGGCGGCGATGAAGTCGCGGATGGGCACTTCCACAGGACAGCCGAGGACGCACTTGGGCTTTTTACATTGCAAACAGCGCGCGGCTTCTTCCATGGCCATTTCTTTTGTGTAGCCGAGAGCTACTTCATCAAAATTGCGACGGCGCACCTGCGGGTCTTGACAGGGCATATCTACACGGGGTGCCAAGGGCTTTTTGGGAGCCTTGGCCTTTTTTTCTTGCGTATTATTTTCCATGGCAATTACACCTGTAGTGTTCAAATGAGGTTCTTTCTTGCTGCACAAAGGCCGCAAGACGACGACGCATTTCGTCAAAATCCACCAGATGACCGTCAAATTCAGGGCCATCCACACAGGCAAACTTTGTTTCGCCGCCCACTGTCACGCGACACGCACCGCACATGCCGATGCCGTCCACCATAATAGAATTGAGGCTGACGGTGGTGGGCATGTCGAAGGGCTTTGTGGTGGCTGCCACGGCTGCCATCATGGGAACGGGGCCAACTGCCACAACTTCCTTCACATCCTTGTCGTTTTCGAGGCGATCGAGGAGGAGGCCTGTCACAAGACCCTGAGTGCCATAGCTGCCATCGTCGGTGGAGATGAGTAGCTCCTCCACAAAGGAAGACAATTCTTATTCAAAAAGCAGAAGTTGTTTGTTACGCGCGCCGATGATGCCCACAACGTTGTTGCCGGCACGATTGTGCCCCTTGGGGATGTGGTGCATGGCGGCAATGCCTGTGCCGCCGCCGACACAGACGACGGTGCCCTGCTTTACGATGTGAGTGGGCTTGCCGAGGGGGCCGCACACATCGAGGATAGTATCACCTGACTTGAGGGTTTCCATGTGCGCGGTGGTTTTCCCAAGCACGATGTAAACGATGGTGATGGTGCCGGCCTCAGCGTCGGCGTCTGCAATGGTGAGCGGAACGCGTTCGCCGTGCTCGCAGATACGTAACATAATAAAATGCCCCGGCTGTGCCTTTTTGGCAATGTGGGGCGCATGCAAAACAAGCTTGCTTGTTTTGCCGGGAATAAGGGATTCCTTAGTAAGAATAGGAACTGCCATGAAAAAACTCCTTATGCGCTAATGCATGTTATGGAGAATGTTAAAGGGATGTAATCTATACATGGGCGGCATGCTAACAAAATCACAAGCGCGTGACAAGCACGTTTTGCCCACTTGTCCAAAAAAATTGTTTCCTTGTGAACCTCCTACGTGATTTCGATTGTGTGCCTTATTCTTAAGAAGGGTTCTCAATAAGGTTCGTGTATACTATGGAGAAGCATTCACACAATGAGAATTGCGTGGTGAGCCATCATTTTTCCCGTCTTTTTTCTTGCATATCGCCGCACAGTATGAAAACGTATGCTTAAGAGAAAGGTGGTAGCATGCACGAGACGCAAAATATGTCTTCCGTCCGACATATAATAAATATTTTGACAGAAAACTTCGAGCACGCAGGAAGCGATGCGCCGCGGCTGTGCGCGCGTGTCTTGGTGGCGCATGTCTTAGGTGTGGACTCCCTCTTTGTGGCGACACACCCTCACTCTATAATAGGAGCAGACGCGCGCGAGCGTCTTCAGATGCTGGCACAAAGGCATGTAGACGGGGAACCGCTGGCCTATATTTTGGGGGAAAAGGAGTTTTACGGACGCACGTTCCGCGTCAATAAGCACACACTTATTCCTCGACCGGAAAGCGAAGATGTGCTTGATGCACTCCTTGTGCGCATGAAAAAACAGCATACATTCTTTATAGATGTGGGCACAGGGTCAGGCTGCCTTGCTGCGACACTCGCGGCAGAGCGCCCGAATGTTCGCGGCATCATGCTCGACAAAAGCGCCCACGCACTCGCTGTTGCGCGAGAGAATGTGCAACGACTTGGCGTCGCAGAGCGCGTACTGGCCGTGCGCGGGGATTTGCACGCGCTGCCCATAGGGCAGGGGAGTGTGGACATTATTATGAGTAACCCACCATATATTAGCTCTGCGGAATATGCGACGCTTGATGCGACAGTGCGGGACTTTGAGCCGAAGACGGCGCTTGTGCCCTCCGGCTGCGAGAGAAAATTTTACGACGGACTTGAACATCTGGAAGCGCTTTCGAGACAGGCGCACGGGCTTTTACGGCGCGGCGGCCTGTGTATTGTAGAGCACGGAAGCACACAAGGGCGCGCTGTGGCAGAAATGTTTGCAAAACATGCCTCGTGGGCAAAACTCGAAGAGGGTAATGATATGAGCGGCTTGCAAAGATTTTTCTTGTGCGAAAAAAAATAGTTGAAATTTTTTTTAAAAAAAGTGCATTTTTTACTTGCCAAACTCCGCACTTTTGCGTAGATACCTTTTCTGCCGCTGGCGTAGCTCAATTGGTAGAGCAGCTGATTTGTAATCAGCAGGTTGC
>CAYJGA010000265.1:0-3524 GCA_964369255.1 uncultured Desulfovibrionaceae bacterium | reverse complement strand
TCAGCGCTACAACCGCGCGAAAGATCATGCCAGCACCCATTCAGACCTTGCAGCAAGGGGCCGATAGCCGTGTAGCCGCCGAGGCGTTGGGCGATTTTATAGCCGATATTGCCAGCCTCAAGGGAAGGGAATACAAGCACATTGGCATTCCCGGCAACGGGGCTGTTTTTCAGCTTTTGTTGTGCCACTTCGGGCACCATGGCAGCGTCAAATTGCAGCTCGCCATCCACGAGCATGTCGGGGCGCATTTCGCGAACGCGCGCCGTCACATCGCCGATGAACTTGGCACGGGGGTGTTTGGCACTTCCGTGACTTGAGAAAGACAAAAGAGCCACCTTGGGCGCCTCGCCTGTCATGAGCTGGAATTGGTCGGCGGAATCCACGGTCACATCCACAAGCTGGTCGGCTGTGGGTTCCGGAATAACGCCGCAATCTGCAAAAATCAAAAGCTGTCTGTGGTCAAAGCTTGCCATGGGCGCTATCATGAAGAAGAAGCTGGAGATGGTTTTGCCACCGGGCTTCACGCCGATAATACGCAGGCCTGCTTTGAGCATGTCCGATGTGGACGATATATTTCCGCCGATGCCCGCTTCCACCTCGCCGCGGCGCACCATCATAGCGGCGGCGCCGGGGCCTGTGCTCATGAAGGCACGGGCTTCTTCGGGGTTAATGCTCTTGCCCTGTGCCTGCATCAATTCCATAAAAGCGGCTGTGTTGCGCTCAAGGTGATGCGGGGAGGCAGGGTCAAGGACGCGAATGTTAAACATTTTTCCCACATGCCCCATCTTGACAAGCTCCTCCTTCAAGATGGCGCGAATAACAAAGGGATTGCCAAGCAAGAGCGCATTGCCAAGGCCTTCCGCCTCAAGGCGGATGGCGGCGCCTACTGCTCTGGCGTCTTCCCCGTCGGGAAACACAAGACTTGCCGGTTTGGCAGAGCACAGCTCTATGCAGCGTCCGAGGAGGGAGAAGGGCTTGCCCTTATCTGCTGCGGGGCTGGTCACGTGTTGTTCCAAAAGCATGGCTACGCTTTCCTTAATGTTGCAAGGTCAAGCCCCTGCTCTGCCGCGAAGGTGAGGAGCATGAGCACATAGACGGCGCTGCTCAAACGATTGAGCGAGCACAAAACGTCTGCATTTTGGGAGCAGTTCACAGCCACAAGTTCTGTTTCACGCACAAGGGCGCGAAGCCAGTTGAGCAGTGCCACATTGCCGCCCATGGAGGCATGGGCTGCCATATGGTCAAGACCCAAGTACTTCTTAGGCTCGCGGGACACCACATGCAGCGTTGCCACGTCCATACCACCCATGCCGGCAGGCACAACTGTTTCGCCTGTCACTTCGCCCTTGAGTGTCAGCATGACCCATTCTTGTAAGTCACTGAGGCACTGTTTCAAGAAGGCGGGCTTTCTGTCCTTGGGGTCGAACTGTGTTTGCACTAAGACCACATAGGAGAGCAGGGTGTCAAGCTTGCCGCGCATGACGATGGACGGATGATTTTTAGGCACTTCCACGCCCTTGTCCAAGAACGTCGTTTCCATGCTGACGCCGCATTGGGCAGAGCCGCATTGGGGGTCAAAAGCAGGTGCGGCATCGCCTGTACCTTGTGCAGGGCCACCGCCATAGGTCACAGAAATGCGTTGTTGCATGGCATATTCCGTGGCGGAAGGGGTGAGGCGTTCGCCTGTCCTGAGGATAAGGGTGCCACCTGCGTGCACATTACGTGCGCGAATGTCTTCTTCGGTGAGAAAATTCATGCTCATAACTCCTGAATTATTTAGAAGGCCATGCCGCGCAAACGCAAGAGGCAGAACCGTGAGCCACTAGGGTGAGGCTTGTGCCCGGTGCCACGCGCATGGCTGCGCCTTGACAAAGCATTTGACCGGGCATTTGGCCCGCCCCGTGGGCAGAGGCTTTCACTTCCACAGTCCCGTGGGTAACCACAAGAACTTCATGATGGGTGAATGTCCAGACAAGTGACGTATCCGCAAAGCTGAAGCGTGTGACGCCGGGGCCTTGAGCGCTGTCGTGTGCAAGAAGCGCTTCTTCAATGTTCACTTCGCCTTGCACGCGGGAGGCGGGCTGTTGCGTTGTGAAGGGTACCACGTCTACACCTGCGATACTAGCTGCGCTGCTTGCTCCAGTAACAGGAGCTTGCGTAGGCATGCCTTGAGCAGCACCGCTTGCGGCAACTTCCGCCACAATGCCAGCGATGGTGGATTCCATACCCGGGAAGGCAGACAAGCCGCCTTGGGGTGCAAGAAGCGTATTCAATCTTTGCATCACAGCCATAGTGAGGCCAGCAGCCCCTTGCGCGCCTTGCCCATTTTGCATAGGCGCTGCGGGCGCTTGCATGACATGCTGCGGCGCTGGCTGCGGCGCTGGCTGTGGCACAGAAGCACTGGCAACTGCCGCCAGCACCTGTTCCACAAGCTGCTGTGTTGCGACGTCTAAAGTAGCCGATGGGGCGGACTGTGTGGGAGATGTATTATTCATAACAACTCGATGAGGTTGTGTGTTATTTTGCATATTAGTGGGCGACGCAGTATAGGGCATTGAAGGTAAATGCCCGTGGCTTTCGTGGGCAGACCATGAATGATAGACAGGCCCGCCCCGTTGTCCGTCCTGTTGATACCCCCCACTCGCAGGAAGCCGACTTATAGGCGCCGGAGCGTAAGCGGAAGGTGTTGGCTGATGCACAGAGTGCGTTGCTGCTACAGGCTGTGCCACAGGCGGTAGCATATGCGCTTGCGGCGTCCCATACATGGGCGCATGTTGGGGCGCGTATGGATACGTCTGTGGTGCGTATGCGGGCACGTGCGGTGCGTGCGCGCAGGGCGTAGCAACCTGCGCCATATTCTGCATTGCATCATACTGCATTTCATGACTCAAAGGCTGTTGCGCTCCCTCAACGAGAGCGATACCATAGAGTTTTGCGTCGTCCTTGGCCTGCGGCGTAATCAAGGCGCCGGGCGAGACGAACACTTGACGCGTGCCCGCTTGTCTTGCTTCCTTGATGGTTTCTGCTGTAATCAACTGTTTCATGCTTTACCTGCCGCGGTGCCCAATATTATTTGCCACTAGGCTTGTTGGGAGCTTTGTCCGCTGGCTTGCCTTGTGCCGGCTGTGCGGGCGCCCCTTGTGCAGAAGCCTTGTTACCGCGTACAGCACGCATGCGAGCGTCGCGTGCAGCGTTCTTCGCGGCCTTTTTCGCTGCCTTTTTGGCATTGATGTTGTCAAGGCAGTCGTATAGGAGCTGACCGCCGCCCTCAGGACGGGGGATAATGCTGTGTGCGAGCAATGTCCCCTTGGGCTGGCATATGGAGCAAGCCACGTCTACGGCGGCCTTGCATGCTGCCACATCGCCTTCACAAATGACGGTCACAATGGGGCCGTCCACTTTGTGGACACGCTTGATGGTGACATCCGCACCCTTAGCCATGGCATCTGCCGCTTCAATGGCGGCCACATAGCTGGATACTTCCACAAAACCTTGTGCTAATGACATATGTTATTCCTCTTCAT
>CAYJGA010000264.1:0-3558 GCA_964369255.1 uncultured Desulfovibrionaceae bacterium | reverse complement strand
CAGCACTAGTTCGTCGATATTTTCAAGACCAAAACGTTCTTTGAGATATTCAATCCCGCGCTTGTATGAACCAAAGTCATATTCTTGATGTCTCTCACACGCGACATATTGAACAAAGGGCGTTAACTTGCTCACTTCTTCCGGCAGAATGGGGCAATCAGCAATAAAGAGAATATAATCTGCTACTTTCTTTAATCCGCGTAAATAGTAAAGGATATGTGGTGAAACGAGACCGTTTTGCATAAATGAGGCGAAAACAACAGCTCGTTTGCAATGGCTTTTCGATTGTGCTTCATCAAGTATACGAATAACACTTTGGCAACGTTCGGGGAAGTGCACCTCAGCGCGCGCATCACTTTGAAAACGATAGTTTATATGCCAAAACGGATGCATATTCACTTCAAGAATTTCCGGATACTGCTCCACATACTTTTTGACATCAAAGTGCTTACTCGGATTTCTTCCCTCACGCCATCCTTGTTTGACAAAATGTGCGAGAGGGTCAAGGTTGAGAGCCTTCACCTCAGGGTTTTGTTCTAAATACCATTCAGGGTCAAAAAAACGTAATTCCTCATGTTCTTCTGTCGTAGCCATTATTTTTTTCCTTCCTTCAATCCCAATGCAATGCCTATAAAAATCAGGCTCCCTGCCATGAGTAGCACTGAATCAAGAGCCTCACCAAGCATATATTGCGAAAACATCATGCCCACAATGGGTGTTGCTAAAAGCCCAAGAGATGTAATAATAGCAGGTAAGTGCTTGTTAATAACTGTCATTCCCCAAAAGCCAAAGGCCGTTGCCGCGAGGCCGCTGTAGGCAAGCTGCCATCCGAGTGCACTGCTCCATGCCACTTGCAACTCTCCTTCCATGAGCCACGCACAGACAGCAGACAGCAGCGTCGCCAATAATAATTGCCAAAAGACGAGCTGAAAGGGGGTCGAATACCATCTTACATACTTAATGCCCACAATGGTCACCGCCCATGAAAGCGAGGCAACCAGCAAAAGTGCGTGCCCCCACAGCGATTCTGCGCTGTCCATATCCATGCCCATAATTGAAGGTGCAAAAAGCATTCCCACACCAACAATGCCAAGCAGGACGCCGGCAATACGCCACGCATTCACAGGCTCTCGTAAAAGCACAATCGCCGCAGGTGTCACCCACAGCGGCGTCGTATACCCAAGCACCACAGAGCGCCCCACAGAAATATACTGCAAGCCCACTGCCATAAGTGTGGCAAAAATCGTCATATGAAAGACGCTCACCACTAAAATCGCCGGCACATCACGCCGCGCCGGCATCATGCATTGTCTTGTCACAAGCTGTAAGGCAAGGAGGGCTATGGCTGCTATGAGGCAACGCACGGCATTTGACCATATGGGCTGCATTGATTGCACTATGAGCTTTGTCACCGTCCAGTTAACGCCCCACACAAGAATAATAATCAAGAACAGCAAAAAAGCGGAATGTTTCTTCATGAAAGACAGACCACCCTATATATGCCAGCAGCGTGCATGATGTGTGCCCGTGTATTGTTCCTGAAGGACAGGCGCCTCGTGTCGACACTTTTCTGTGGCCTGCGCACAACGAGGATGAAAGCGACAACCTCGAGGGAGCGCGTGTAAGGGCGGCACTGTCCCTTCAATGGTCGGCAAGCGGTCTTGCGCCATACTCTGCCGCTGCGGCACAGAATGGAGTAAGCCTTTTGTATAAGGATGTTGCGGCTTTGTTAAAATATCTTGTGTCGTGCCATATTCCACCATTTGCCCCGCGTACATAACTCCCACACGGTGCGCCACCTGCGCCACCACACCAAGGTCATGGGTGATGAGCAAAACCCCCATGCCTCGCTGTTCCGTAAGGCTTTGGATGAGCTGTAGAATTTGCCACTGAATAGTCACATCCAGCGCTGTTGTCGGCTCATCTGCAATGAGCAAGCCGGGGTTGCACGCAAGCGCCATGGCAATCATGACCCTTTGACGCATGCCCCCACTGAGCTGATGCGGATAATCACTCAAACGGCTGCTAGCCGCAGGAATGCCCACTTGCACAAAAAGGTCTGCGCATCGCTCAAGCGCCTCTGCGTAGGAGAGGCCTTCGTGTAATTGTATATGTTCCGCGCATTGGTCGCCCACGCGCAAGACAGGATTGAGGGCTGTCATAGGCTCCTGAAAAATCATACCCACTTCTTTGCCGCGTATCTGCTGCATTTGCTTTGCAGAGAGGGATAAAAGATCACGCTGATGCAGCAGAATGTTTCCTGTCAGGCGCGCATTCTCCGGTGTCAGCTGCAAAAGCGCCTTCGCTGTCAAACTTTTGCCGCAGCCGGATTCCCCCACCAAGCAAAAAATCTCTCCCCGCTCAATAGAAAAATTGACAGTGTCCACAGCCTGAAGGTGTTTGCCTTCACTGTGAAATGTGATGCATAAATCCTGCACCTTGAGAAGTGGCGCCTGTGGCGCGTCCTGTGTCATATCAGCGCTCCCAAAACTTCTTTTGTGTTTTCTTTGAAGGTTTCAAAGGTTTTTTCTTTTTGTGTTCCTTCCTTTTTTCCTCTACCCCGGAAGGCCTCGCCTTTTCTCGCATATCGCGCGGCCTTTCTCTCGTATCGCGTGGCCTTTCTCTCGTATCGCGCGGCGCATGAGTATAAGGCTCCGACGCAGGAACACGCTCCTCGTGCTCAAGGATTCGCGCACCGGATTTTGCGTCTGTGCGCTCATGGGGTGTTTCCTTCAAGGACACAAGGCTCCCCGAAGGCAGGGCATCTGCCCGCGGCACCAAGGCAAGGCCGCCTTCATAACAGGCATAGCGCGCGCGTCCTTGTAAGGATGGGACGGTCAAAGGCGCTGAAATGATGCGCCCATGGACTGCATCTTGTATGCGTGCATCATCTGTTGCATGTTCCGCATGGGAACGATTTTGCAACAACAAAAAGGAAAGGCTCAAAGCCTCCTTACGCAAGCTTGCCGCCGAAGACAAATCCTTCAACCACGCGGGACTTCCCGATGTGTCGAAGGTGAAATGGCACCATGTGCGGCTGTCCTCCAAGGGACAGGGCGCGTCGTGCGGACAGGGGGCACGAGGGACAAGGTCACAATCCAGCGCCGCCTCGCGTAAGGTCACCATGGTTTTTCCACCAAGGCGCGTGCCCGGTTCCACCATGAGCATATGGGCAGCATGGGGGCTGTGCAAGACGGAAGCGTACTTTTCCATAAGTCCGTGCAATCGCTCCTCTACGCTTTGTCCTTGCCGCGCGCGCAGCTCATTGCACACATTGGCAGCTGTCAAAAGCCATGGCACACCTTCTGCTTTGTGCACCTCGTGCGCTGCTTGCTCAAGGGAGGCGCGGATGGGCACGATGCGCCACGGGCACTGCTCGCCGACCATGTGCGAAAAAATCGCCTCACCAATATTCAAGGGTTGCACGGCACTGTCTATGCACAAGATGGTGAGAGGAATGTGGCGCCACTGCGGCTTTGCTGCCCACAATGCGAGAGGGAAGGACAAGGGGCCGCTGCCCATGTCTGCCATAATCCGCGGCGCAGGCGCTCCGCCCCT
>CAYJGA010000263.1:0-3558 GCA_964369255.1 uncultured Desulfovibrionaceae bacterium | reverse complement strand
ATATTAAAATAATAAAATAAAATTTAACAGGTACCCAAAAAAAGTACCCAAAAAGTGCCATCTTAAAACGATATGAGCATTCACTCAAAAATACTATACAAAAGAACTCATTACATTTAATTACAGAAGTAAACTCGCAAAACTGCCCCACAGCTTACGCGAGAGACGCTCCTTTGACAAGGCGAAAAAAAGATTTCCGAAAAAATAAACTATGCCGCGGCATTGTCCACTGCATTTTCGGGATGTAGCGGAACTTGATTGGAGCGCAGCGCATAGGGTGTCAAAACAAACAAACACACCACATCACGCCCTCGCATCAGCCGAGAGGCATGCGCCCTCCTCTCATCCCAATCACTTATACGGCTTTGTGCACGTATTGCGAGTCATTTTGATGCATTTCTTCAAAGCGCGCCGACAGCATACGTTTCTCGACCGCCTCATCAAGCGGCAAACAGAGCACTCACTATCACGCACTCGCTTCGCGCAGCTTCCGTCAACACACGCTCTTTTCGCCCACATTGCGTTCCGTTCAAAAGCATCGACAGTCTCTGCTCCGTGCTTTTCCAACGTCCTGCCATCTCCTTCTCACGGACTGCGTCCCATGTAAAGCATTTTTTTAACAAAAGACCCATTTCAGCGTATTTTTTTATATACAAAAACTCTAGACAAAGGCTACAGCTTCAGTGCTGGCAGACATTTCCTTAAAAATCAATGAGTCATGATTTCCTTTTAAACATTTTTTCCAAGTCTGTCGACGTAAGACGTATAAGGCAGGGGCGCCCATGTGGGCAAAATTCACGGTCCGGCACCTGCGCCCATTGCTGCAACAGCGCCATCACTTCTGATTCCGTTAAAGGGTGACCCGCCTTAATGGCTCCTTTGCACGACATGGAAATATACAGCGATGTGAGATCATCCTTTGTGCCTGCCAAGGCCTCGCGCAAAAAATTCTGCGCCTCAGCGCGTGTCAGCATGGACGGAATCGCCGACACTGCAAGCTTTTGTGCGTTACATTCCAACACAAAACCCATGCGCTGTAATGTTTCCTTCAGCAGAAGAAATCGTTCCGCTTCCGCGGGATGCAAGGAAAGTTCTATGGGAATGGCTTGGAGCTGTGCGTGGGATTGCAGGGCATTTCTCTGGATTTGTGTATACAAAATGCGTTCATGGACGGCATGCTGATCTAAGAGCAGTAAGGACGACGTATGCTCGCGCAACAATAAATATGTATGCGCCACTTGTCCCAAATATGTCAGCCCTAAACTTTCCACATTCGCCATGCTCTCCTTTCTTTCTGCGCTCACTGCTTCTACAGTGTCCGCACCATATCCGTGGAACGCGCTCTCTTCTGCAAGGCCTCTCCCTTTTTCTATGAAAAAGGGGGCAGGCGCATCCAATGTGGCGACGCCCGTTTCCGCTGTACTATACGCAAGAGAAGGTGGAGAGGAGGAAGCATGAACGGACGGAGAAGCATATGCTATCGCATCCTGAGCGGAAAACGCAGACGCCACATTCTTTTTGGGCATAATGCCCGGTTCATCCAATCTTCCCCAAAAGTCTTGTGGCTTTGCAGGTGCACGCGCAGGCTCAAAGAATGGGGGCACAGGCTGTGCGTGCTCCGGTGTTTCGTGCTCACCTGTGTGCTCTCCTGCAAAGCTAAAGGCCGCGCCGTGTGCAGCACCAGATGAGGTAAAGGGTGAGGCAAAGGGTGAATCAAAGGGTGCAGTAAAGGCAGCATCAAGCACCGTACACACCGCACGCCGCACGCACGAAAACACCGCCGACGTCTCGCGAAAGCGCACTTCTGTCTTTGCAGGGTGGACATTCACATCTACGTCCTGCGCGTCGAGTTCTAAGAAAAGGAGAACCTGCGGAAAGTCCTTTGTGGTAAGGCGCCCTTTGTACGCATCGCGCACGGCGGCGGCGAGGGTTTTGTCGTACACCGTTCTGCCATTCACATAAAAAAGGGCGCGATCATTGCGGGTCTGACTCACATGGGGTAAGGAGGCAAGACCATGAGCACGCATGCCATTATGCGACAGGTCAAAGGGGCGCATAGCATCCATAATATGAGGCGGCCACAGCTGTGCAAGACGCTCCTTAATGCTTTGCTGCGCGGGCAAATGGAGTGCTTTTCGCTGTCCAATCATGAGCGTAAAACCCACATCAGCCTTTGCCAAGGCAAGGCGTGTGAGCCATTCTTGCGCCTTCTTATTTTCTGTGGCAGGTGTTTTCAAAAATTTCAAACGCGCGGGAATATTTGTAAACAGGTCACGCACTTCTATAACTGTCCCGCGAGGCAAGGCCGCGGGGCCTTTGTGCGTCACTGTGCCATATTCCACAAGCATGTGCTGCGCCACGTCTTGTTCCTTCACCACGGATGTGATGGACAAGCGTGCAACAGACGCGATACTTGGCAGCGCCTCCCCGCGAAAGCCATAGGAAGCGATATGCATAAGATCGTCAATATTATGAATTTTGCTGGTGGCATGACGCGTCACCGCCAGTTCCAAGTCCTCGGCTGCCATGCCATGCCCATTGTCTTGCACCTTAATCAGACTTTGTCCGCCGCCGTCCAAGTGGATAGTGACATGGGTGGCGCCGGCATCAAGGGCATTTTCCACCAATTCCTTCAAAACGGACGCGGGTCTTTCTACGACCTCACCTGCGGCAATCTGGTTGCGCAGTTCCGGCGACAAGAGTTCTATAGAGTGTCTTTGTGTGTGCATGGCCTCACTATAGACATTTTTTTTCATATGAGCAACAGGTGTGTGCATTAAGAAAATCAATGTCTTAGATGTAAGAAGAGAGGATTTTCCTCAATATTTTCTAGAAAAAAACGTCCAGAGACACATTTAGGCTTGTCTCCGGACGCATTCCAGCTTATTTTCCCACAGGGTGGCGAGCCTTCTCGACTCTTATACAAGGCGAGGATGGCACACTACAGATGTTTCGCGAAATTTCAACCATAAGGAACTGTCATGCAAAATAAGGAAAAGTCCAAAGTATTCTTTACAGATATGCGCTGTAAAGTAGGAACAAGTTTGCAAATGAAGCTGGACAAACTCATCCGCAAAGCCGGCATCGAGAGTCTGCCCCTCGACGGCAAATTTGTCGCCATAAAAATACACTTTGGCGAACCCGGCAACCTCTCCTTCTTGCGTCCAAACTTCTCAAAAACCGTCGTGGACTTGTTGCTCAAGCACAATGCCAAGCCCTTCCTCACCGACTGCAACACCCTCTATGTAGGACGCCGCAAGGACGCCTTGGAGCATATCACCGCCGCCTATGAAAATGGCTACACCCCATTCTCCACAGGCTGTCATGTCATCATTGCCGATGGCCTCAAGGGCACCGACGATGTCGAAATTCCCCTCACAGGCACAACATATTGCGAAAGCGCCCGCATCGGCCGCGCTGTGATGGATGCAGATATTGTCATATCATTAAGCCATTTTAAAGGACATGAGATGACAGGTTTTGGCGGCGCCATCAAAAATATTGGCATGGGCTGTGGCAGCCGCGCAGGCAAGATGCACATGCACTGCGACGGCAAGC
>CAYJGA010000262.1:0-3571 GCA_964369255.1 uncultured Desulfovibrionaceae bacterium | reverse complement strand
CCCCCACGGGGCCCCCGCCCCGATACATGTGCCAGACATGGACAAGGGCTGGCTGGTGATGCCGGAAAATCAGGACGCCAGCGTCAAGACCCAGCTCCGCGCACGCCTCGACAATCTCTATGGACAAGCAGCGCAAGGGCGCCGCGTCGAAGCACACATGCGCCTCTCCCCTGCATACTTATCCTTTCCCGATTTCAAAGACTATACCTTCCAAGACCTCTCCTCCTTCTTCACAGGCGGCTTGGACACAGTGACGCGCCCCTTGGGCGAAGCCATCACCAACGAAAAAGGCGAAGTCACCCTGCCCCTCGACCTCTCCCAATGGCGCTTTGGCACACTCCGGTGCACCATCGCCACACAGGGCTTTGAGCCGGACGGCGGGCGCTCCGTGGCAGAGGAGCGCAGCATCCTCGTCTCCCCTCTCCCCTACATGCTCGGCTACAAGCACGCAGACGATGTCAACAACATGTCCTTTATTGACAAGGGCAGCGTGGCGCATGTGGACTTTGTCACCATTGACGCACAGCTCAAGCCCACAAATCCCGGCGCCCTCATCTTTGCCCTTTCCCGCAGGGACAGTGTCATTTCCCTTGTAGCCAATGCCCAAGGGGCTTTCATGTATGAAGAAAGCCCCGTAGATACGGAAATTTCCCAAAGCGTACAGCAACCCTCCGCAGACGGAACCATCCACTGGGCATTGCCCACCCAAGAAGTCGGCGACTTCTTGCTCACCGTCAAAGCGGGCAAGGGTGCCGCACATGAAGGCGTCATCTTGGCACGCATCCCCTTCTCCATCGCGGGAACGGACGACGCACGCCCCGCTTTGGACAAGCTGTACAACCTGCCCTCCGCCGTCCTTCGCATCAAGACAGACAAGGTAGCCTATAAAAGCGGCGACACCGCAAAAATCCTGTTAACCGCCCCCTATGACGGCGTGGCGCTCGTCAGCCTCGAACGCGATTCCGTGGCAGCGCATAAGTGGATACGCGTGCCCGCAGGGCAAAGCGTCCACGATTTCGTCATCCCCCAAGCCTTCGCAGGACGCGGCTATTTCAATGTCATCATGGGCAGGGCGCCACAATCAAGCGCCATATTCATGCAACCGCAAAGCGTGGCCTTAGCTTCCGTCTCTGTGAACGCCGCCGCGCGCCAACTCAATCTTGAAATGAAAGCACCGGACATGGTGCGCCCCGGAGAAAAACTGCAATGGCATATCAAGAGCGCCGACGGCAAGCCCACGCAAGCCGTGCTCTTTGCTGTGGATGAAGGCATCCTCCAGCTCACGCGCTTTAAGACGCCAAACCCCTTGCAATACCTCTTGCTCGACCGCGCCTTAGAAGTGGAGACAGCCCAGCTCTTTGATGTGATGATGGCAGACGACGCCGTACTCATGCGCCGCTTCTCCGCCTTTGGCGGCGGCGCCGGCGACGCCGCCTTCAACGCCATGCTCAGTTCCTTCCAAAATCCCTTCAAGCGCAGTCTTGAAACACCCATGGTCTGGTGGGGCGGCATCGTCAATATCGACGCCGATGGCACTGTCGTCGAAGTGCCCGTTCCCAATCACTATAACGGAAAGGTACGTCTCATGGCAGTGGGCAATCAAGCAGGAAGTGTGGGCAGTGCCCAAGAAGATGTCTTTGTGCGCGGCGACCTTGTGCTCGTCCCACAACTGCCCACCATGGCAGCCCTTGGCGACACCTTCGACGGAGGCCTTGGCATAAGCAATACCACGGACAAGGCTGTGACATTACAGCTCGCTGTAGCAACACCCGCCACAGCCCATGTAAAAGATTTGACACTCACCGGCCTGCCCGCATCAGTGACACTGGAGGCAAAGCAAGAAAAGCTCCTTCCGTTCCATGTTCGCGTCGGCACTCAGGCTGGCAATGCAGAGCTGCACTTCACCGCTCGCACGGAAGATGGAAGCGTCCATCAAGAACGCACAGCTTCCATAAGTGTGCGCCCCGCGCAGCTTCCGCGCTACACACAAAAAACGCTCATGCTCACGCAGCCAGTCAATTACTCCGTACAACGTCAACTGCTCCCCGTACAGGGCGCCCAAAACGGACACCAAGACGCGCGCACATCCATCAGCCTCGCCACCACTCCCATGCCCCTCTTGCGTGCGGTGCTGGCTTATTTGAAGCATTATCCTTATGATTGCGTGGAGCAAACCGTCAGCCAAGCCTTCCCCTTGGCGCTCATGGCCACCATGCCCCCCTTCGCCACCATGATTGTGGAGCAAAGCGGCCTCATGACCGATGAAGAAGTCCAAAAAACATTCAAGCAAGCCCACGATTCCCTCGTGGCTGCCTATCGCGGCAACGATGGCATGAGCGTCTGGGTCGACAGGCATGACACGAACCTCTTCCTCACCGCCTATGCCGCGGACTATATCCTCGCCCTGCGAGAGGCACAACTCCCCGTGCCTCCCGGGCTTTTGCCAGAACTGTTCAACACCCTTGAGCAAGCCGTCAATCGTCGCCCCCACTCCTACAGAGATATGTACGATATGACCTATGCAACATGGGTCTTGGCGCGGGCGGGCTACGTTGTCAGCAAGCCCTTGGAATTGTGTGAGGCATTCTTAAAGGAAAATCCCATGGGAAGCGGCATATTCCGCACGCTCATGGCAGGCGCCTACGCAACGCTGCACATGCAAGACGAGGCCAAGAGACATTTAGACTATGTTCTCGGCGACATGCCCGCGCAGTGGGGGGCAAACAATACCTTCGATGAACTCGCCCAATATGGTTTACACACCACCATTCTCGCGCGTCATTTTCCGGAACACTTCCACGAAGCCTTGCCATTCTTGCGTGACGCCTTATTGGAAAAGCTCAATGTGCCCTACGCCACCCTCGGCGCGTCCATGGCAGCACGCGGCTTGCTCGAAGTGCTGAAGGTCACACCGCAAACACTGGAGCTTGCAGCGCCTTCCGTGCGTTGCGGCGCCTATGCCAAGGGCTTTGAACCTGAAACGGAACCCATGATACAAGTCCTGTCCGGCATCTCCGTCCTCAACGCGCCGGGTTGCACAAACTTCCTCATAGACGTTCCCCAAGGCCGACAACTGTTCGCAGAAATCGAAACCTATGGCTACGACCGCCATCCCCCCACTGCCGCCATCGCCCATGAGATGCGTCTCAGCAAGAAATGGAGTCTCGTGGGGAAGGACGGCGAAAGCACACCCTTCACAGGGAGTGTCTCTCAAGGCGCCATTGTGCGCGTTGACCTCGACGTCATATTGGACGACAAGTTCGATGTGCCTGTCGCTGTCGTCGACCTCATTCCCGGCGGCTTTGAGCTGGTGGCAGAATACGAAGGTGACACCTACAACGTCGGCGAAATCCGCCTTGACAGGCGCGAAGATCGTTTCATCGCCTACCTCAAAGCAACGGACAGCAATCAGCGCCTCACCTATCACCTCCGCGCCATCAGCAAGGGCGATTACACCCTGCCCGCCGCGCAAGCAGAAGGCATCCTCGAGCCAGCCATACAAGCCACCACTCCCGCAAGTCGTGTGAAGGTTGCGGAACAGGATTGAGGAATCTTTGTGTTTTTTGAAAGG
>CAYJGA010000261.1:0-3578 GCA_964369255.1 uncultured Desulfovibrionaceae bacterium | reverse complement strand
AAAAAACTCAAACTAAAAACAAAAAAAGCTTTCCCCCAAACCCCATTCAAAAAAACAAATCGAAATGACCTGTTACCCCACCACTTCCAGCTGCACCTTCGCCGCAAGCAAGGCGGCATCGTCCTCGTGATGCTGTTGGTCGCCCATGTCCACAATGCCGGAACCTGCGTCGTCGTCCCACAGTGTGTCGAGATTGTCCTCATCCTCCTCCAATGACCACAGGTCGTGGTCGAAGCTGTGTGCATCAAAAGCATCCATGTCGCTGTTCAGAACGTTCTCACCAACATCCGCTCTGTGCGCCTCGGCGCCTTCGAGCACGTCGCTCATCCCCTCCTTCACGTCCGTGAGCAAGAAGTCCTCGGCGTCCAAGCGCACAAGCCCCTCTGCCTCCTCCGCTGTGATATGGGTGCCGGACATGGCCTCGTCAGAAACACTGTCGCCATCAAGACTCCCCCTGTTCTCAAGGCCATGCAGCACTGTGGCCTCGGCCGCCTCCGCTGTCGCTGTCGCCATATGCGCCAAAGCCTCCTCCGCACTCACACTTTCTTCTATCACAGCATCATCGCCCCCCGCCTCATGCAGCATGACGGGCAGCGAGGGCATGTGCGCCTCCGTAATGACGCTCGCGGTGTCCGCTGTCATATCCAGCGCCACCAATGCCTCTTTTGGCGCCTCGCCTGCCTGAGACTCGCCTGATATATACTCATCCGTCCCATGAATACTGATGGCAATGTCCCCCTCCGCCGTCGCCCCGTGCGCGTCCGTGGTACGCACAGAAAATGACTCCACATGCGACTCCCCCTCGTCCAACTCGTCCAGCCGCGCCTGCTGCTCCGCCGTCGTGCCCAGCGTGTAGGTGTAGTCCCCGTCTGCCAGCAACACAAGCGTCCCAAAGGTACCAAGAACCGTAATACTTCCGTCGTCCTGCGCCTCTATGTCGTTCACGGTGACGCGCTGCACGCCCCCGTCATTATCCGTGTCATCTATGCGGATACTCCCAGAAAGAGCATAAATATCGGCGTCCTCCGTAAGACCCGCCATGTCCTGCTCCACATGGATACGAGGCACATCGTTCGACCCCACCACGCGCACATTGAGCGCCGTTTGCACAAAGCCGCCCTTGCCATCGTCCACGGTCACATAAAACACTTCCTCCTGCACTTCGTCCTGTCGCAAGGCCGCCGTGGTGCTGGCCTCGTTGTTGAGCGTATAGCTGTAACTGCCATCGTCGTGCAACATAAGCGTCCCAAAGCGCCCGTCCTGCATATTGTCAGAACCGCCCACGAGCGTATAGGTGAGGGCGTCGCCGTCCACATCGGACACGACGACGCGCCCCTCCGCAAAGGGCGTGCCTGCAAAGAACTCGCCGCCCCCGCCACTGTCGTTCATAAAACCGTCCTCCACAAGCTCAAGATGCAGCGTAGACAGCTCGCTCTCCAGCATGGGGCCGTCGTTGCTGCCTGTCACTGTGACGATAATATCTTGCGCGTGGGTGCCTCCGTGGGCGTCGTGGGCTGTGATGGTAAACACATCGCGCGCGCTTTCGCCCTGCGCGATGCCTTGCGTGTCTGTGTCCGCATTGTCCAGCGTATACACATAGGAGCCGTCGGCGTAGAGTGTCAGTGTGCCATATGTCCCGCGTGCCAGCTGCTCGCCGCCGCTTTCCTGCGTCGCAGAATCGCTCCCTTGCACGCTGAAGCGCAGGGCGTCGCCGTCCACATCGGACGCGATGACAAAGCCTTGCGTCGTGGGCATGCCCGCATCCTCCGTCCCATTGACAGAACCGGCCTCCCGCACCGCCAGTTCCAACACAGACGACGACGCGCTGATAACAGGATTGTCATTGCTGCCCTGCACTGTCACGGACAAGGGCGCCTCGCCAAAGGCGCTGTGGCTGTCCCCCGAGCGGTCTGTGACGCGTATGACAAAGTCCTCTGTGGCCTGTTGCCCCTCCGCAAGACTGTTCAGGCGCGACAATTGCGCCGCCGTGACGCCCGCCGTATACGTGTATTCCCCCGTGCTTCCGTCAATGACAAGGCTGCCATAGGTGCCCTCAAAGCGCACGTCCTCCCCTGCGGCGCTCGCCTCTGTGTTATTGATACGGAAGAGGCTTGTGCTGAGAGCTGCGTCGGCGTCGGGGTCGGCGGCGATGATAGTGCCGCGCACACCGGCGGCGAGTCCGCTTTCCACTGCATGCTCCACATCATCCTCAAGAAGCATGTGGGGCGGCGATTCTACAGACAGGATTGGCTTGTCGTTCGTCCCTGTCACTGTCACGCGCACGTCCTCTGTGCTCGTGCTCCCGTCCTTGTAATGCACCCTTATGCTGAACGTCTCTGTGGCCTGTTCGCCGCGGCTGAGAGAGGCGGTGTCGGCGTCGGCATTGTCGAGGATATAAATATATGTTCCGTTGGGGTTCAGCGTGAGAGTGCCATATTCGCCCTTATGCGTCATACCTTCGTCATTTTCGAGGCTGAGGCGTTCGACTTTGCTGTGGGCATTGGCGGGCAGGATGTAGCCTTGTGTGAGGGGGATGCCTTCGTTTTGTGTGTGCCCGTCATAAGAGACGCCAGCGTCATGCACACCTGCCTCGGTAGCCTCAAGGTCGATGACAACAGCTTCGCGTCGTACTTCGCACTGCCCGCCGCCCGCGTCATTGCCATGCACAGTGATGCTGACGCTTGTGTCCGCAAAGGCGCCGTGCGCGTCGGTTATGCGCACATCAAAGGACTCCACGGCGCTCTCCCCATTCTCCAGCGCCGCCACGCTCTTCTGCTGGCTCTTTGTGACGCCCATGGTGTACAAATACGCCCCTGTGTCGCCATAAAAGGTGATATTGCCATATTCGCCTTCCACAGTGACATTGCCCCCGGCTGCATCCGCACTCTGCGCATTCACGCTGATAACTTGGTCGGCAATGACAGCGCCGTCCGCGTCCGTGGCCACCAGCACACCCGACGCCAACATGTCGATGCTGTTCTCGTACACATGGCTGTCCGTGCTGATGGCGGCAAGCTCCGGTTTATCGTTCGTGCCCCCCACATGCACAACGATGCTTTGCACAGTGACGCCCCCCTCCCCGTCACTCACTTGTACACGGAAGACATCCTGCGCCTGTGCGCCCGCTTCCAGAAGCTGCGTGTGGACGTCGCCATTGTCCAGCGTATAAGAATAGGTCCCGTCGGCGTTGAGGGTGAGGGTGCCATAGACGCCTGTCAGACTGCTGCTGTCTTGACTTGTTTCTTGACCGCCCACAAGAGCGAAGCTCACATCGCTCCCCTCCACGTCCGACGCCACAATGACGCCCGCGGCGGTGGGTGTTCCCGCAAAGGCGGCGTTTGGGTCGCCGTCGTGCTCTTGAACGCCTTCTTCTGTCACATGCACGCTGAGTACAGAGCTTTCCGCGTGGATGTCCGGCGCGTCGTTCTTGCCTGTGACCTTGATGGACAGCGTCTCTTCGCTGTACGCGCCGTGCTTGTCCGTCGTGCGAATGGTGAAATCCTCCGTATACGTTTCGCCCTTGAGCGCCTCCACCCGCGCCGCCTGCTCCGCTGTGGCGCCCAGCGTATACATATAGG
>CAYJGA010000260.1:0-3579 GCA_964369255.1 uncultured Desulfovibrionaceae bacterium | reverse complement strand
CCACGTCCGGCAGTATGTATGATAAGCAGTTCTTGAAGGGCAGTATCTATGAAGAAAGCAGCCAGCTTGATCCCGGCGACGAAGGGTATCGTACTCGCTTGACGGACGCCTGCGACGCCTTGGAAGACTTCTTGACAGATACGCTTTTGACGCACCAGCAGAGCGACCTTGGCGGCGATGTGACCGTGCGCGTCGTGTCCTTCTGGGGCAACTCAGAAGCCTTTGACATTGATTTGACGCCAAACGCCGATGGTCTGTATGAGGTCACCCTCACAGACACAGTGGCGCATGGCTACAAGGAAACGGTCAAGACATTTGGTACGCCGGAAGAGGCTATCAAGGCTGTTATTGATGACTTGAACGATGTGGACTTTAACTTCTTTGATTATAGTTATGAGTCTACTGATGACTATCACCACTGGACAGACTATGCCGAAGCCATGAGAGTGGCGCAGGACTTCTTTGCCAATGCGCCCGAAGGTGCCACAAACAACGCCTTCCTCATTACGGACGGCAAGCCTACGGAATCCGGCACTGCGAGGGACCAAGCGGGTATTGACGCCGGCAACAAGAAGGCCTTTGAAGAACTGCAAAAAGAAATGGGCATTGATGCCAATGGCACCAATAGCGGCGAAATCCGCGCCGTGGGCATGGGGCCGAGCGTTGACCAAAAAGTGCTTGATACCTACGACACCACAGGCACAGGCGTGAAGGTCTCTGACAGTAATATCAGCGATGTCTTCTCCTTCAATAAGGGCAGTATCGACTTTGACGCATTCGCAGGCAATGTCGTAGACGCAGGCGAAGGCACGGATGTCCTTGTGAGTCAGTATGACCGCGAAGCGCTCGCAGAAGCTCTTGGTCTTGACGGCGCCACGAAGGCCGACGGTTCCGAATACACGGACGAAGAAATTGACGCCATGGTGGCTGATCGCATCAGCAATGTGACAGCTGATGACGGCGATGCCAAGGCGGACGCGCTGCTTGGCGGCGCGGGTGACGACACTGTCTACGGTCAAGGCGGCGACGACGTCCTTATGGGCGACGGCGACCTGTCCGCAGAGCATCTCCAAACCCTTGCAGAACAAGCAGGCTTGTCGGAAAATGCCGCGGACTACGCTTTCGATAACTTGGACAATGCCAACGCTGAAGAAAGTACGGAAAATATCCAAGGCCTTGTGGACGCTGTGCAAGACGCCGTTGACGCTGACGCCGGCGCCATGGAAAGCGTCGTGAACAGCCTTGAATCCACCACGGACGGCGACGACAGCCTCTTTGGCGGCAGCGGCGACGACCTCTTGCTCGGGCTTGGCGGCGACGACGCGCTCTTCGGCGGCGGCGGCGATGACCTCCTCTTCGGCGGCAGCGGGAACGATGTGCTCGACGGCGGCGAAGGGGCAGATACTATCCTTGCAGGCAGCGGCGACGACCTTATCAAGTTCGATATGGGCGACGTCCTCGTGGACGGCGGCGAAGGTATG
Source organism: uncultured Desulfovibrionaceae bacterium (assembly GCA_964369255.1). Taxonomy (GTDB): domain Bacteria; phylum Desulfobacterota; class Desulfovibrionia; order Desulfovibrionales; family Desulfovibrionaceae; genus CAYJAD01. The sequence continues at coordinate 2,098 of CAYJGA010000260.1, read as the reverse complement.
GACGTGCTCCTCAGCAGCGCGGACAGCAAGGACGCCACCATCGCAAAGCTCACCAATGGTGAAGGCGAGAACATCACGAACGTGGAAATGATGGTCTTTGGCGATGTGGATGCGAACAGCACCGACGACGTCTTTGATAATTTGGACGGCGTGACGAAGTCTGAAGACGGTTCTGTCTCTGTGGATACCAGCGCTGAAAGCGGCTGGACGCAGGGCGCTTCTGCCGGTGACTTTACTGAGTTTAACAAGGGCAGCGGTGATGATGAAATCACCATCCTTGTGCGCATGCAAACGGATAGCCTTGGTTAGGAGTTTATTTTTCTGAAAGACATGTGGGGGGGGAACTTTTTTTAGGAAAAAAGTTTCCTCCCCACGAACCTTTTGTAAAAACACACCGAAAAAATGCGTTTTTTGCGAAATATTTCTCAGAAAATCATTGACAATTTTAGCTGTCTCTGTATATAAGTATCCACGAACTTTTTCGTGTGAGCCATGTAGCTCCTTTATTTTATTGGTTACGTTTTTTATGGCGTAACTTGTGGGTAACAGACACTCTTCTGTTGCCTGAGGTTTCCCTCCTCGTTGTGTGGTAGACATGCCACATACTTTTATACTCCCATGTAATTGCGACATTTATATGTCTTTTTTTACGTCTAAGCGTGCATTCTTTGCGTGCTTGGAAGGTTGTGTTTTTTTAAGCGTAAGGATTGTATCATGGCTGATATTTTACTGCAAAAACCTGCTACAGGGCAGACTGCTTCCGTTTCCCCAGAATCGACTGATCGTCTTGTCTTTGATTTTGACTCCACCGAAGCGACTCTTAGTCGCGATGGCGATAACCTTCTTATAAGCTTTGAAGACGGTTCTTCGGTAAGCCTCACAAATTTTTATGAGGTCTATACAGCGGAAAACATGCCTACCTTCCTTATCCAAGATGTAGAGGTGGACGGGGAGTCCTTTTTTGCAGCTCTTGGTGAAGAGCTCGCCCCTGCGGCAGGTCATGGTGCAGGCGCCTTAGGCGGTGGCAGCGGTGTGGACATTATGTCTGGCTCGCTTCTTGAGGGGGTCAACCGTCTCAATGGTAAGGATCAAGCGTATCCCAGTCAAGGTATCGAACAGTTTTTTACTGACGACCCATTGGCAGCAGTCAATACAGAGAACCGTGGTACAAAGAACAATGTCAGAGAAGAAAATTCTGAAAATGACGAAGAAACTCCTCCACATACCCTTGAAGATGCGGATATTTCAGTGGGTACAACAGGCGCGAATACGGGCACAGGAAGCGTTGAAAAAGGCTCCTCGGCTGACGTCGCCATAACTATCCCTAAGCTTGATTGGCTGGGCGAAGAAAATACTGCCCTTGAAGGTATATACGACGTCGTTGTCGATGATAAAGTTGTTGGGAGTGCTACGGTGCAACCGGACGGCAGCATCGTCATAGTCCTGGATGAGGCTGGCGAAAATGGCGAAAGCGGCGGCGATACGAGCGAAACGGACACGCCGGAAACGGCTACAGTGACTGTCACCATCGTCGATGAGCTTGGTAATAGCAAGGATATTACTGTTGATGTTATCCTTCCTGATGTGACCCCAGATGTAAACCCTGATGACTCGTCAGCCCTTGTTCCAGATGTGACGCCCGATGTCGTTCCCGATGTCGTTCCCGATGTCGTGCCCGATCCAAAGCCCGCCATCACACCTCAAGACGATACACCCGAAATCGAAAATTTCACGAATATTGATGATACAGCCGGCGGTGTCACCGAAGGCGATTCCGTCACAGGCGCGCTTGACGTTGACTTCGGCACAGACGGAAAAGCCGATGAGAATGCTCTGAGCGTGAAAGATTCCACCTTTGAAGAAGGGAAAGGCTGGATAGTCGACGGCGGTCATGTGAACTTTGACAAGGACGGTGAATACACCTTCACCGCAGCGCCCAATGCCCCCGATGCGCCCGGCGCGCCCGGCGCGCCCGAAAACTCCACCTCAAGCTTTGTCATCGTTGCCACCGACGCCGACGGCGACAGCGTCGAACAAGAAGTCACTGTCACCATTGACCAAGCAAGCGCACCCACGCTGTCGACGGACTTGGAAGTCG
>CAYJGA010000259.1:0-3589 GCA_964369255.1 uncultured Desulfovibrionaceae bacterium | reverse complement strand
CGCACTGTCTGCGCATAATACAAACACACAGCACACGCCACGCACTCGCAAGGTAGGTATGAAAAGTAGGTACGCCACAAAAAAAGGGCATAGCCCATTGCTACGCCCCCTTCTTCGATGAATAGACAAACGCGGGGACTGTCCGACCTGTGTTTGTCTAAAATACCCCCTTATCCCTCACAGCCATCTTGTACAAAATATCTTGCTCGGCTGGTACCCATTGAATTGTATTTCATCCACACCCATCGGCGAGGGTGTCCGGCCTCGGAATACTTCCCCCTGCTGCCAGTACCAACACAGTGTCGCTTGCATACAATCCCGCTTGCACTTCGTCCGACTTCGGGCTTGTCTTGACGCCGAAAAAATTACTCTCAGTCTTTGTGGTTTCAGTGCGCCCCATGTCTGGGTTCTTCCCTGTAGTGACTTCCACAAAAATCATTGCTTGCCCCTTCTTGGCAATCAGCTTTCGTGTGTTGCGTATCTGTCGTGAATAATCTGCCATACGCTCACCCCATGCGATCATTATTGAACATGCGCCGGACGGCTTCAAGACGGGTGCAAGTATTGCGTCCACTCTTGGTGCTGTGGTGGCGTCAGGTGTGGCAAAAAATTCTGTGCTGATTGCGTCCACAGTTTCGACTTTTATTTGTGCGCCTGCTTCTGCGTACAACTCTTGCCCCTCATGAAGCAATATTGCCGCCTCACAAGTGCCATGCTGTACTTGACGGGGAATGACATCATCCAGCGTCGGCAAGCCGCCAATGGTTGCGCCCACCCTAGGCCATGCAAGCGACTGTGTGGCTGTCTTACGCTGGCCTGTGAAACGTGCTTCATAGAGGCCGTCAATACACTGCGTCGCCTGTCGTAAAAACACCTCACGCTTTGTCGCTCTCCTGAAGAGGTAAGCAGATTTTTTTGTATAACAATACAAAGTATCGTTTCACTCTTTCATTCCAAAGCGCCGAATGTCTAGTTAAACAAAACGTCTGCGCTCACAAAACTCCTTCAGTAATCCAATCAATGGAATAAGATATAAGAATGAGGCATAGAGAAGGCTTGAGGTGGGGGCATTTAATGAAGTTAAGGGAACACTGCATGTAATGCTCCATGGCACAAGGGCAGCAATGACAAGGGCGCTGTCCTCAAGTGGGATAGCCATGTCTTCAATTTTTTTGTAATTATTCTTGCACAAATCAGCCGTAATGATAATGCTCATGGTCTGATTGCACGCAATGGCGCAGGTGATGCACGATGTCACCAACATAGCGGCGAAGCTGCCCACTCTGTTTGTAAGGAAGACGACTTTTTGCTGCAAACTTTGCAAAAGCTGTGTGCGTTCAAAAATCCCTACATAAGATGTGGATATGCCCACAATAAAGGCCACTGTCACCATCGATATAATGCCGCCGCCGTTCATGAGAGACGCAAGTTCAGCATTATGACTTTCAAAACCCCAAAAAAGAGTGCTGAGGACGTCTGTCACAGGCATCTTTTGCAAAAATATACAAATCCCACAAGCTACACCGATACTTGCGAGCATGAGCACTTGCACAGACATACGCAGGCATGCCAAGGCAATTATGAGTATTGCAGGCAAAAGCGTGATGGCGTGCAACTCAAAATGCTGTGCAAATATCCGGACAATATCCACAGACGCTTTCTTCGCAGGCGTCCCCATTCCCAGATATACATAGATGGCACATGTGATTGAAAAAGGGAGCCACGCGCTTTTAAACATTTTAATGACAGTGGCATAGGGGTCAGAGCGTGTTACCATTGCCACAAGAAGCATGACACTGGACACCGGTGACATCCTGTCCCCAAGAAAACAGCCGGAGAGTATGGCGCCGCCAAGGTGGGCAGGGTCAACATCAAGCAAGGTGCCAATAGTCATACAGATAACACCCACCGTGGCAGAGGAACCGAAGGCCGTACCCATGAGCAAGGAGACAGCGGCGCATAAGACAAAGGAGAGCAGTATAAAATACGAAGGGTGTACAAAGTGCATGGAGCTTTGAATAATATACGCAATGGTGCCCGACGCGCGCCAACTGGCTGTCAAAGAGCCAATCAGCATGAAAATACACAAAAGAGGGCCAATACTACGCACCCTCTGCCATGATGCCACGAGCAATTCCTTGGAGGAGCATTTCTGAGCGAGGCCATATGCAAAGAAGAGGGCATAGCCTATGGAGAGTGCGAAAATAAGACTTGTCTGCGTCAACACACAGGCGAGAAGGATTATGATAAAAATATAAATAACAAGATATTGCATGCTTTTCTTCTCACAATCATGTCCGTCTTGCCTTATTTACACGCAAGAATATTTTGATATAGAGGAATCTCATAATGCTCTTGATACGGAAACAAGGGGAACAGTTCATTGTTTCTACACATTCTAAAAAGAAAATAGCCATACTCTTGGAAAAAATAATGAAAGTCTTGCAAATACGTTCGAGAGTCGATATTGCACCCACCAAATTCAAACTGCACCATACCGATACGCTGTTTTTCAAAAAGACTGCGTGCACCGTATAAAACATCAAGTTCATGGCCTTCCACATCCAGCTTTAACACGTCAATATGGCCTATGGTGTTGTCTTCACAATACTTTTCAAGTGTTATCAGTGCGATTTCTTCAGCATTGTTCAAGTGAATGTTGAAATGTTCGAGACGCCTTTTATGGAGAGACGCTAAACCACTGCCCTCATTGTCATAATAGAGTTTTTTTCTCTGATTTTGACTGCTCAAGCCCACATTGTTCATGCGAACACGAGACGCAACATTGTGCGGCAACGCGTTGACATTCTTCGTCAACACCTCAAAGGTTGCTCTTCCCGGCTCAAAGCAGTGAATGTGCGTGTTATGTGGAAAAATTTCTAACACAGCGTGAGTATAGTTGCCAATATTGGCGCCGACATCAAAAAAAACGACATCCTCATGGGTAAGCTTTACATATTTACGCACACACGAAACTTCTTCGCTTGCGGATAATGCAGCACCAACCCCTTGCATTTGCAACAATTTGAGCAAGGACTCCTCAAGAGCGTCCTTGGTTTTATCTTGGAATTTCATTGGGTGTCACCTGCTATAAAAAAAATGAAAATGCGCGAGAAAAGTCAATATAATAACTTTTCTCGCGCAGTGCAAGAAGTACTATATCTGCTTAACAGGTTGTTCAAAAAGTGCCGGATGTGCAGTGGATATTTTGGGGCGGCAGTGGCGAAATTATGTGTTTTTCAAAATTTCTTTGCCGCTCGAATCGAATTTCTAAGGCTGAGTATAATCGTATATTCTATATGTCAATCCCTAAACATTAGTATTGACTATACTTGTCAACGAATTGCCGATAACAGACTTAAAACCCCGAAAAAGACACAAACTACTTTTATTACTGAATATCCAATTCAATCATTCTTGCTTTCCGCCAAAATAGAGCACGTTTGCGCAGATAAGAAGGCATAAATGCACCCTGATAGTTATATTTTGTAAATACATTGCTCGACAAGGGCTTTACAATGTATAACTTTGGTCAAAATAAGGAGCAAAGCAATGTCACAAGTTATGGTCAATTTCCGCATGGACGAAA
>CAYJGA010000258.1:0-3605 GCA_964369255.1 uncultured Desulfovibrionaceae bacterium | reverse complement strand
AAGAAAAAAACTTAAACAAAAAATAAAAATAAAAAATAAAAAAAGCTTTCCCCCAAACCCCCTTCAAAAAAATCGCTTTACTTAGAAACAGCGCCTAGCATGCCCCGACGGTTGCCTTAATACGACACACGCCGCATACGTCCGCAGAGGTCGGATAGCCGCAAAGCGTGCACCTGTTGAGCGGCGGTGCGGTGGCGGCCTCGTGCTGGGCGAAGACAGGGCGACCGCGCTCTAAAAAGCCTTGATAAAAATCGAGCTTACGACCGGGCATGATGGCTTCGAGGTTTTGCCAAAGATGCTTGTAGCAGGTGAAACTTGCCCCCTGACTGTAAGGACAGGGCGCGTAATGATGCTCAATACCCATGAGGAAGGCGTAATTGGCAGTCTCAAATTCTGTAAGCCGCCACAGGGGCTTGACCTTCTTAATAAAACCATCCTCCGCGGGCAAGCAAGGGCCTTGGTCGGAAAGATAGGCGCGATCCCATCGGATTGTATTGCTGAAAAGACGCGCCACTTCGTCGTCAAGGTTATGTCCGGTGGCAAGGGCGGTGTATCCCTCGTCCATGGCAGTCTTATTGAAGTAATAACGCTTAATTTTGCCGCACGCGGAACAAATGGGACGCTTGAGGCAGGCTTTTACGCGCGGAATGGCAAGCCCCTCGGCATCCATTTCCTTCACGATGAGGGGGATGTTGTGCTGGGCGCAGAAGCGCTCCACCACACCACGAGCACCGCCCGTGTCAGGTGCAGTGTCGTTTATACCAGCTGACGCAGTGGCAGCCGACGCAGTGGCAGCCGATGCGCTGTCGGTTGGGGTCAGAGGTGCGGACGGCTCTTGTGATGCGTCTGCGCTTTCAAGGCCGCGCGTAGCTCTTCGTGTGCGTTTTTTCCCAAGTGTGGGAGGGATGGCAAGGTCGATGTGCAAGCCTGTGACATTATACTCTTGACGCGAAAGCTCCAGCATGAGGGCGAGGGAGTCCTTGCCTCCGGAAAGTGCCACGAGGATGCGGTCATCGTGGGTGAAGAGCTTGTGGGAGCGGATGCCGCGATCCACTTGCCTGCGGAAAAATTCAAGATAACAGGGCGCGCAGAAACCTGTATGATGACTGCGCAAACTCACCACGGCTTGCTCTTTGCAGACCTTACACTTCATGATTGGCTCCTGCGCTGTCTTCTGCGTTGCTCGTGTGTGCGTGAACGCTGTTTGCAGTGTTCGTGGCACTGTGGTTTTTATCCTGAGATTGAGACTGGTTTTGCGCATGAGGCATGGGCCAGCCGTGTCGTGCAACACTGTTATTATATATGGTCATATATTGCTCCTGAAGGCGCGGGGCGCGAGCGTGGACAGTCATGGTCGTGCTCAGGTGAGCGGCGCGCGTCCAGATGTCCGCGTCGCGCATGCATGAAATCATAGCGGCGGCGAGGCTTTGCGGGTCATTTGGCGGCATGAGGAGGGCATTGTGGGTGGTTGCCAGCTCAATATGCGCGGTCACTTGTGTACAGATGAGGGGCAAGCCATAGCTCCACGCGATCGTAAGTGTATTGATATTTCCGGCCGCGCTTATGTACGGGCACACGATGGTGTGCGCAGTGGGTGCCATGTAGTCTACAGGTTGTTCTCCAAAAAGACCCAAACGAGGGGCAACGCCCAAGGCCTGCGCTTCTTGCAAGAGAGCGTCAAATTGGGAACCTGTGCCGACGACGCGCACTTCCCATTCAGGCAAGTCGGGATGCTGCCAGAGTGCCGCCATGGCTTTGAGCAAGACGCCAAGCCCTGCGTCGTCTTCGAGCTTTTCAAAGGCCATGAAAATGAAACGCTGTGCGGCTGTTGGTGCTGTGTGCGGGTGTTTGATGTTGCCTGAGTGTGCGATGTCTTGTGGGGGCACATGGCATATGGGGTTGATGACGCTCAGGCACTCAGGTTGTGCGCCTGCCTCTGCCCATGCGTGCAGGGCATAGTGCGACGGGCACAGTATTTTTTCTACAGCTTGCGAGAGTCGTGCAACATCGCGGGGGCAGAGATGCTCCGCTTGCGGCGTGCCATAAGCAGTATGAAAGACGAGTGTGCTTTTGTTGGAAGCATTCTTCTTGTCCCTGTGTCGCCAGCGCCACAAGGAGCGTGCCAAGGGCAAGCAGGAAGGTGAAAATGTGTGAACACACATGCGTGCTTTTTTGTTGAAGCGCCACAGTAAGCGCACGACAAGGCGCCACAGTGCCACGCCGGAAAGAGCGGGCTGTGAAAAAAACGGGACACAGGTAAAGGGCGTATGCGCTTCTGCTGCTTGGCTCAAATGCTTATGCAGAGGGCTGTCAATACGACACAAAATCTGTACATCATAAAGCCCCGCGTTGGCGCAGAGCGCTTCTGCCACGACGAGTAAATCTTTTTGTGCGCTTCCCCATTGGTCGCTGTCGTCGAGGAGCAGGGCGATGATGGGGCTTGTCTTGCTGCTTGGGGTGGCATCGGTCGCACTTTTGGCTGTGCGTTTTTGCGTACTGACGCCTTCACTTGCTCGTTCACCCTTCAATTCATTCTCCCTGTGTTTTGCATCGTGTGACATGGTGGGCATCAGAAAATCCCTACCCCTTCTGCCAGTAGATGCTTCATGAGCAATCGGCGCAGCGTATGCGCCACAAAACCCGGGTGCCCATCTGCGATTGGCTTTCCTTCATAATGGGTCACGCCCACGCAAAGGGGGGATGAGCCGAAGAGCAGCACTTCTTTGGCGGCAAGAATGTCTTCTTCGCGGATATTGTCCAATCTATGACCGCGCAATTGCTGCGTGCTGTCATCATCTATCTGCTTGTCGTTGTGAAGAAGGGTGTCCACGATGTCGAGGACAGCCAAGATAGTGGTGCCCGGGAGGGCATGGTCAAAGTGTGGACAGACAAGTATATTGTCCTGTGTCACAATGCCCACATTTGCCACGGCGGCCTCTGCCAAGTTTCCGGCTTCTGTAAAGGAAAAGGCCACATCCACATGGCGCTGCATGGCTTCGTCTGCCATAAGTACATTAGGGAGATAATTGGCATTTTTAATCTGTGCCAGATAGGACTGCTTTGCAGGAATAGCAGAACGACACGCGCGAACGCCTTCAGAATAATATGTCGCAGGTAAGAGCGCACTGCGTAAGGCCACAATATAAAGGCTTGCCACGGGGCATTCCGCAGGAGAGATGCCAAAACCACCGGGGCCGCGTCCCATGAGTATGCGTATGGAGCCGTGTTCTTCACCGCCTGCGCGAGCCACATCTAAGACAGTGCTGCGTATTTCTTCCCATGTGCAGGGCGGCGTAAGCTTAAGTCCCGCCGCAGAATTACGCATCCTTTCCAAATGTGCATCAAGGGAAAAGACATGACCGTATCTGTAGGCAATGCTCTCAAAGATGCCGTCGCCGCGATGGCACAGGTGGTCGTCAAGAGGCACGAGCAGGAGACGCGCATCCTTACAGATGCATCCGATGCGATGGTCATAGAAGGCCAAGACGTTCTCCACTCCGGGGCGCGGTGCTTCCAGCATACGTTCCAAATAGTTTTGATAAAAAAGTATGTCTTTCATGACCCTTACTTTACGGTGTATTATGTTTCAGTGTTATCTGTTTTGT
>CAYJGA010000257.1:0-3607 GCA_964369255.1 uncultured Desulfovibrionaceae bacterium | reverse complement strand
CACTGAGCAAAAATTCGATTTTTAGCTACGTTTTTAGATTTTGTAAAACACTAGCGTGTTTTCTCTAGAAGTTTTTTTGTTTTTTCTAAGAGGCTCGTGGGCGGGAGGAACAACGCTGATTGTTTAGAAGTATCTTCGTTCCTGCCTTTCGTCCGAAGGACAAGTTTTTTGCCTCGTGCGCCAACAACAGAGAATAAGAGGAATATCATGGGACAACCAGCACTCACAAATATGGGCGGCATGATGATGGCCAACGCACCAGACGTCTGCCAAGTCCCCGCACCGCCAGCACCACCCGTGCCTACGCCCTTTCCTAATATGGCCGCAGGCAACCTCCTCGACCCCGGTGGACTCACAAAAAAAGTGAAAATCGCAAAGGCACCCGCCGCCACCATCAAGTCAAAAACAACACTGAGCAACGGCGACGAAGCCGGCGTGCTCATGGGCGTGGTCAGTGGTAAAATCATGGGGCCTGCGGAATTTATCATGGGGAGCACAAAGGTACGCCTCGAAGGTAATGCTGCCATCAGAGTAGGCGACACCACAAAGCACAACAATGGCAATACTGTGGGCGCTGTCACAGCCCCCTCACAAGCGACAGTGCTGCTCGGCTAGGTGAGACACATGGGGCAAGACACTTTTTTTGCACTTAAACGCACACTGTGGGCGCGCGCTGCTGTGCTCTTACGCCCTGCGCTCCTCCTTCTACTCCTGCCTGTGTTTCTCTGTGCATGCGGCGAAGACCCACCAAAACCCTCAGACAACTTGCCGCCGCCCACGCCCGCAGAAAGCCCCGAACGCATTTCATGGGGCTACATGCCCCACGGGGTCGATGTGCTCATTGTAGCACGAGACGATATTAATATTGTAGGCGAGGTCAACCACGCTGTCTTGCTCAAACTCGTCCAAGTGAACGCGCAAGAAGGCATCAAGGCGCTGGCTGCCACAAAGGAAGGCATCGTGCAACTCCTTGAAAGCACACCGGAAAACGCCGGCATCCTGCTTACAAAACAGCTCTATATACAACCGGGCAGCCAAACAGAGCTTATTATCGACAGAGCTGAGGGAGCACGATACTTTGCTGTTATCGCAGGCTTTGACTCCCTCGACCCGCAAAAGTGTTTTTCCATAACCCCCTTTCCCATCCATCATGACACCGAAAGGGAATGGCTGATTTTATCGAAGGATGTTTACAGCCCCGGCCTCATGGACGCAAGAATATTTCTCACAGAGCAGCAAGTCATCATAAAGGGATTTGAACGTGTACAAGAATAAAAGTATATATTGGGAAGAAGGGACACTCCTCCAACCACAACACTTCCAAACCATGGACGCGCGCCTTGCACCCACCTGCGCCCTCCTCTCGCACCTTGCCACGCCATTTGCCTATGGCGTGCGCAGCTATGGCATTCGCGAAGAAGCGCTCCTCACAGGCACATTTTCGTTCAGCGCACTTGATGTGCTCATGCCCACAGGGGAACACCTTGTGCTCGGCGAGAATACCTACATCCCCTCACGCGCCTTCCTCGACGCGTGGACGGAACCGGAAGAACCACTCTTCGCCTATCTTGCACTGCCACTCATGTCGCCCAACGAACGAAATGTCACCGTCTGCGCTCATGAATTATTTGCACAAGCCACAACACGCTTTGTGGCGCAAGAACACCCCACAGCCGTGCCCAATGTGTACGATGGCACCGACCGCGCCGATGTGCGATTTATGGACTACAATGCCCGCATCCTCGTGGGAAAGGAAGTGCACACAGCGCATAATATCACCACACTCCCTGTGGCGCGCCTTCTGCGCGACGGCGATGTTATCCGCCTAGACAAAGAATATGTCCCCCCCTGTCTCAATGTTCACGCCATCCCCTTTCTCTTGGATATAGCCCAGAGCATACGCAATACACTCCTTGCCCGCACCACACAGCTTGACGACTATAAAATGCTCTCTATCCATAATACGTCCGAAGCAGGGGTCACATTACGCTCGCTGGAGCTTACGTCCATGTTGCGCATCCTTTCCCAATATTTACCTTACATTGAACACTGCCTTGAGGCAGACAGCCTGCACCCATGGATGCTCTACGGCGTCTTGCGCCAACTCATAGGCGAGCTGTCCCTGTTCTCCACGGAACTGTCAGCACTGGGAGAGAATATGTCTGGCACGCGCGTCGTCCCGCCTTACTCCCATGCCAATATGGGCGCCTGCTTTGAAGCGGCGCACATGACCATTTCACGCCTTGCGGGCGCTCTTGTCACAGGGCCTGCCCACACGCTTGATTTTGAAGAAATAGATGAAAGCACATGGTTCTGTCGTATCCCCGCACACATTCGCTCAAGCCCCTTCGCATGGTGGCTCTATATACGCAGTGGGGACGACATGGAAGGCCTCACAGACCACATCCAAAAATGGGTAAAGCTTGCGCCCATGGAACAGCTCCCCACACTCGTGACACGCTCGCTTCCGGGCATCGCTCTTATCCCCACAGAAGCCGCGCCCGCAGGCTTGCCGCGGCGCAGTGATACGCTCTACTTCACCCTCGACCAAACGGACACCCTCTGGTCACGCGTACTCACCACAGGGGAACTTGGCATGTTCCTTCCAAAGGCGCCGCAACATATGCGTATACATTTAGCCATCATGAATACTTAGTCACCGGTCCAAAATCGCAAAGGAAAACATATGAATGCCCTTGAACTTTTTAGCCGATTTGAAGGCCTTTTGCATTATGCCTTGCATATACGCGATACGCAAGAAGGACAAAGCTTGCCGTGGTCGGCAATCTGTACACATATGCACTTACTCGCCGAAGCCGAGCGCACGCGCCCACTGCCAAACGAGACATATATAGGCGATAAGCATTTGCCAGATAATTACTTGCAGGACTGCTTGCACGATTGCCGCTTTGCCATCTATGCCCTTGTGGATGAAATCCTCATGGAAAGCCCGCACCACGACAAAAACTCCGCCACTGCGTGGTATCAAAATCGCTTGCAAGTGCGCTACATGCACACCGACCGCGCCGGCGAGCTTTTTTTCACCAAGCTCCATGAGCTCAGCGAAGGCATTCTTGCGGACAACAACGCAGGCGCCTACGCGCCGGAACCCCTTGTACTGTCCCAAGGCACACACAGACAGCGCAAGACCCAAGAAATGCCGCCCTCTGCATACGGCGTAGAACATGCGCCCTTTTCTGCCCTCCTTTTTCCGGAACAATTCAAGAACGCCGTCCACCATTGCCTCGCCGCAGCTTCACAGCAGGACGTCGAACACCAGAAAAACACGACACAGGTACACACACTCACCCTGTCCATCTATGCCCTCTGCATCTTACACGGATTTAAGGGACTTTATTATGACGCACACACCGCGCAAGCCCTTGAGAGCATACGCCGCACGGCGGCGACCCTGTGTCAATATGTCATTCCGGAAACACGACAAAGGAGCGAGACTGCCACTGTCATGACACCGGCCTTCTATGGGGGCATTTACGGAGGGCTGGACTTCTGGTTTATCCTCTTTCTCCTTGCTCCCTTGTTACTCTCTGTCTTGTGGTATTTTATCTGCGCAGATATGATGGGACAAAGCTTATTTTAAAGTAAT
>CAYJGA010000256.1:0-3608 GCA_964369255.1 uncultured Desulfovibrionaceae bacterium | reverse complement strand
ACCACTGACGCGCAGCAGGGGTGAGGTGGAGCGTCACCTTGCGAGGTACGAGGGATTTTGCCAACTGCCCCACAAACTTATCCACAATATGCTCCATAAGGTCTTGGGACAAGCCCACAAAGGGAATAAGGGCGTCGAGCCTGTTGCGAAACTCCGGCGAGAATGTGGCTTCCACAGCCTTCAATCCCTTACCTGTCACATCCGCCGCTTTTTGGGCGCCAAAACCAAGATGGGCGCTGCTCATTTCACGCACGCCTGCGTTGGACGTCATTATGAGAATGACATGGCGAAAATCTGCCTTACGTCCGGAATTGTCTGTGAGCGTGCCATAATCCATGACTTGCAAAAGCACATTGAATATATCTGGATGTGCCTTTTCTATTTCGTCAAGCAAGACAAGCGCATAGGGCGTTTTGCGGATGGCTTCCGTCAATTGACCGCCCTGCTCAAAGCCCACATACCCGGGAGGCGCACCGATGAAACGAGACACGGCGTGCTTCTCCATGTATTCGCTCATATCGTAACGCAGGAATTGAACGCCGAGCTTGTCTGCCAACTGACGCGCCAACTCCGTCTTGCCGACGCCTGTGGGGCCATAAAAGAGAAAACTGCCAGCAGGACGGTCTTCCCTTGCAAGACCCGCACGGGAACGAAGGATGGCTTTCACTGTCATGGAAACAGCCTCATCTTGCCCGTAGACATGAGCACGCACATCCTCTTCGAGGGTAGCAAGGCGCTGCTTTTCTTGACCAGACACAGAACGCTGAGGAATGCCCGCCATACGGGCTACAATGCGCTCCACATCCTCCACGCTGACCTTGGCGGACTTTGTCCGCTTCTTCTTACCCACGCTCGCGTCCGGAGCAGTGGCTGAAGCAATATTTGGAGCCGCTTCTGAAGCAGTGTTTGGTACAACCTCAGACAGCGTCCCAGACACTGCTTGCGGCGCCGCGCCTGCGTTTTTAGCCGCAGATTTTTTCGTCGCCCCGTGGATTTGTAAGTAGACAGCCGCTCCGGCCTCATCCATCACATCGATGGCCTTGTCGGGCAAAAGACGATCTTGGATATGACGCGCGGAAAGCTCCACGATGGCTTTGAGTGTCGCAGGCGGATAGCTTACCTTATGATGCGCGGCGTATCGGTCTTGAAGACCGCGCAAGATGTCGAGGCATTCATCACTGCTTGGTTCGCGGATGTCGATTTGCTGAAAGCGTCGCAGCAGTGCCTTGTCCTTTTCTAAGTGACTACGATATTCCTCATAGGTGGTCGAGCCCATACAGCGTATCTCTCCGCCGGCAAGGACGGGCTTGAGCAAGTTTGAGGCATCAAGGGCGCCGCCGGAGGAGGCGCCGGTTCCTACAAGGGTGTGTATTTCGTCAATAAAAAGTATGGCCTTTGGAAGTTTTTTCAAAGCTTCCACAACACCTTTAAGGCGATTTTCAAAGTCGCCCCTGTAGCGCGCACCGGCCAGCAGGGTACCCATGTCGAGAGAGAAGACTTGCGTATCATGGAATATGGCGGGTACTGTGCCTTCTGCGATGCGCAGCGCCAGACCTTCTGCCATGGCTGTTTTCCCAACACCTGCGTCACCCACAAAGAGCGGGTTATTCTTACGCCGACGACACAGTACTTCCACTGTGCGGTCAAGCTCGACTGTGCGCCCGACGAGGGGGTCAATCTTACCTTCCTTCGCCTTGGCGGTGAGGTCGATGGCGAAGCGTTCGAGAGGGTTTTGCCCGTCTTGGCCTTGGCCTTCCTTTGGTGTGCGCACGCCGCGGGAGCCATTGCCGGCGGGGCCATGGGAAATGGCTTCGAGGACATCTGTTTTTGTGATTCCGTGTTTTTTGAGAAAATGACGCGCATAGGTGTCTTTTTCATCCATAATTGCGGCGAGGACGTCACCAAGCTCCACAAGTTCACGCCCTGCCGAGCGAATTTGGTGCATGGCATTTTCAAGCACTCGTTGTACGCCTTCCGTTTGGAGAATCTCACCGCCCTTGCTGTCGGGTCTAATTTCAAGGTATTGAGAGAAAAACCCTTCGAGTTGCTCGCGCAAAACAGCCGGGCTTGCGCCGCAGCCTTCTAAGAGCATGCGTCCGTGCGCTTCGCTGGCGATGGCATAGAGGACATGTTCTATGGTTAAAAACTCGTGCTTGCGTCTTTGTGCGTCGTGTAGGGCAAATTGTAAGACTTTTTGTAAATGTCTGCCGAGCATGGCATCTCCTTTTATCACCGCATCACTTTTTTGTGGCAGTGTAAATGATACAATCATTTCAATTTAATATTTTACATGAGGTGCTTTTTTACACATCCTCTTCAAGGGTACATCGTAAGGGAAAGCCCGCTTCGCGTGCGAGCAGGGACACTTGCTTCACTTTTGTCTCTGCGATTTCATGAGTATAGACACCGCAAAGACCAATTCCGTCACGATGTATCGCAAGCATGATTTGGGTGGCCTCCTCCAAATTTTTACGGAAAATCTTTTGGAGTACTAAGACCACAAATTCCATACTTGTGTAATCATCATTGTGTAAAAGCACTTTATATTGACGTGGTTCTTGAAGATCGTCATCCACAAGGGTGACATCTTCGTATTGCACGTCCCATTCTGTTCTTGCCATAAACTCTCCTTAAATACGCGCCATGGCAATCATTGTCGAAACAAAATCAGTCAATGGATGCGCCTTGTGTCAGTCAAGACCGCAACAGGCGCCTTGCCTATAGGTAAGCATTGCTTTGAGCTGGTCAATATACTCTTTTTACATTCGTTTGGCACGTAAAAATTTTCTCCACACTCTTCAAAGCCCATATCACAATATTGAATTAAAAGACACTAAAAATACTTCATATCAATTTAGTATGTTTTATTGAAAACTCGTCCCCAAAAAAACGAAAATGTGCCCACATGAGGTATGCATGGGGCACTTTACGAGAAACAAACAATCACATCAAACAATGACAGGGTTCACTCCGTCAAATTCGCATACTTTCTTCGTATACTATCAAAGTCCTGCTTCTTTTTGGTGACGTACAGCTAACACGATGAGCGTATCCTCCTCTTGCGCATACAAGAGAATATAGCCGCTGGAGGCAAAAGGGATGAGTAATTCTCTCTGTTCTGGTTCTAGGTCAGGAGCCGGGCGCCCCATGTGTGGGAATACTTCCAGTCGCTTCGCATGACTGAGTATAACATCTGCCATTGCTTTTGCTACAGCAACGTCCTTATCAAAGAGAAAATGATACAAGCGTTTAACGTCCGTAAGCGCTTCATGAGTCCAGACTAGCGATGGCACTTGGGGGCGTCCTCATTTCGTCCGGCAGCAAGATTTTCAAGCCATGAATTTGCTTCATGACTTGTAACATGAAGCCCTGTTTGCAGGTAATTTTCATGTGCTTTCATAGCATCTTCGCGTAGCTTTTCACGTTTTTCTTCGCGCGCTACAAACATTTCAATGGCTTGCAGCAGAAGTCCATGGACAGATTTATCTTTGCACTCTGCCAGTCGTTGTATACGAACCTTAAGGTCACTGGACATTTTAATGCTTGTGGGGCTAACGCTTGATGATGACATAGGCACTCCTTAAAAATACTTATGACTACCTTAGGCT
>CAYJGA010000255.1:0-3612 GCA_964369255.1 uncultured Desulfovibrionaceae bacterium | reverse complement strand
TCGAAGAACGCATCTCGACCGCCGAGGCAGGAATAGAGGACAATATGCAAGTATTGCTGTCGGAACAAGCAGAAATCGAGAAAATTTTGAACACTATGCTCAACCCAAGCGACGGAAGCGACGGGTGTCTGAAGATTATCTTGCACACGCTCAACAATCGCAAGGGATGCATGGACGCATTACGCACCACGCTGGACAACGCACCCAAGTAACAAACAGGCCGCCCATCGACGTGTTACAGGTCAACAAAGTACCACTGGAGATTTTACGCAATACTGCGGCACGGTTTTCGATGGCGACACAGCTTGCGTCGTTTCGTGACAGCATGGCGACGTGTGTCTCGAACATTGAAAAGCCGTGCCTATCCCTTGCCTTGTTAGAGATGGACACGACGCCCCTTTATATTTTCAAAGAACAGGCAACGCGATTTATGACGACCGTTCCTCTATGGCAGCTCTCCCAGTTGCCGCAAACACCGTCGTGCCTTCAGTACCAGAAGCGGCAAAGCTCAACGCCTTATCAGACACTCGAAAGGCTCACAACAAGGCCAGAACCCTTGCGATATTTCACAAAACAGGGACGTACCCTGACAGAGTACAACGCCTTAGAGTGGTTAGCAGCGCATATACAAACACCTGCACCGCGCTTGCGCACTCGACCTGCCACATTACACACACTTGAGGCACGCCCTGACATATTGCAAGCGATGCAAGACTCAGCAGCGGACGTGATTGAATACGACGCCCTGTATACGATTTGGCAAGAACTTCATCAGCAAGTAGAGCGACATAAATCGCTGAAAATACAGACAGAAGAGACACAACGGCTTAACGCGCAAAGCTTCCTCTTTCAAATGCCATTTCTCAAAATCTCCGACGATTTCCGCATTGAATGCGCGAATATGGTAAACGGCCTTTTAGAGCAGGCAAGAAAATGGCAGCACGATGGCACAAATACACACGAAGTCCCTCAAGCATTGGCAGCACGACAAGATACCGCATTTAATGATGCAGACGAGCTTCATGATGCCATGAGAAATATGGGGATGTAAAAATTTGCAGCTCAACTCCGAAAGGGCTTTCTGTTGCATGAACACCTTATGTACTCATCCCCTAATCTCCTGCCCAGCTTTTGGGAAGCAGCGCTTGACTTTACAATAAAAAACAATATAATGTCGTAATTTTATTGCAAGAACACCTCTCCTCATTTGCACAATGATTTAAAACCCATGACTTTACCCGCAGTATCCAGCTTATCCTTTTGCTCTCGAACAAGCGCCTCGATCAGTTTTGCATGGCTTGTATCATCTTCGAGCCAAAATTGCGAACGCACGGCGGCAAAGTCCCCCGGTGCAAGGCTTTTGCACGAAAGGAGTGTCCTTTTCTGGTTTTCAGTCAATTTTTCCTGAGAGAGGGGAGCTAAAATGGCATTATATAATTTTTCCACTTGTACTGCTCCTGCATAACTAAAAGCAATCTTAAAAGAAAAACGACGCATGGCAGCCGCATCTATAGCCGTACGTCTGTTGGAAGTACATATGCAAATGCCGCGATAATTTTCAAGCTGGGTCAAAAATTCATTGACCTGCGTCATTTCCCATGAGCGTGTGGCAGATTCTCGCGAGTAGAGGAAGCTGTCAGCCTCATCTATGACCAGTACATTTCCACGAGCCTCGGCGTGCTCAAAGGCTTCGGCAATATTTTTCTCCGCTTCTCCCACATACATGGAAAGTAAATCGCTGGCTTTTTTCACAACACATTCACGCCCCAACTGCTGCGCCATATAGTGCGCAAGCGCTGATTTCCCTGTACCCGGAGGTCCATAAAAAAGCATGCTGCCACCAGCCTTGGGCAGTGTACCATCTTTGTGAATAGCATCTATTTTGTGTATTTTTTTCATAATATTCCCCATATCGTGCGCGCGCCCTTGTTCAAGGGTGACGCCATCAAGGGTGTAGCCTTCATTGTCTGTGACCATTTTTTGCTGCTTTTGCCCACCACGCTCCAAAGTTATATGTGCCTCTAAAATACGCTCTACAGTTTTGGCAAAAGCCCCCTTGCGTTCCTTCATGAGCTTGGCGTGACGCACAGCCTTGGCGACGACGGCCACAGCCACGGGATATTGCCGCACAAGGTATTTTATTTCATCCTGCGTCATGCGTGAGACAACTCTTGCATCCTTGATGACCTGTTCCCACGCATAGTGTCGCTGCTCTGTTGTCAAGTCGTCAAAGTGAATGCTAAATGCAAAGCGACGGCGCACAGCGTCGTCAATATGGCGTATATGATTGGTAATCCAAACAATACGGCGCCCCTTATGCTCCAGAAAAGCATTGAGCCATGCTTTGTCCTTCGTCTGGTGCATGCCCGTAAAAGCGGTATCCAAAAGTCTTTCCGCTTCCTCCACCACAACAAAAGCCCCTTCATTTTTTGCCGCCACATGTGTACACGCTATGAGCGATGCGCGACGATGCTGTTCGCTGTTATTCATGAGACTTGCCACGCCCCACGCCTTCACACCAAGTTCTGCCGCAAGGCTGTGCGCAAAGGACGTCTTGCCCGTGCCCGGTGCCCCATACAGCAAAATGTGCATGGGTTCATCGGTCTTTGAAGCCATGAGCCTTTTTACATGCGCTATGGTATCGACGGGCAAATGATACCTCTCCAAGGCAAGCGCCTTGCCCTTGAACTGCACATAGAGTAAATCTTCCATGGAGGACTTGTCTTCAGCGTTCCACAACGAATTCATAAGCGGCGTTAAAGCAGAGCAGTTATGAAAAGCATCATCTATAAAATCACATCGTTCCGCTTCAAGCACTATTTTTCGTAAACTCTCATTTGGGATATGTAAAACCTTTGCTAAAACAGGGAGTGCGTCCTTTCTGTATATAGAAATCGCATGGTGAAAATATTTCTCCATTTGCGGAATATGAAGTATGGCATGCATAAATTCTAAAAAATCCAGCATGTCGGAAGAACAGCCTAGAAAAGACGTGATATGATTGCGAATGCGCTGCTTTTCACGAGGCATAGGTACTTTTTTGCCCAAAAGATACGAATGGGCGATAATCTCGTGAAAACTCCAACGCAGATCGTGTTCTTCATCCCATATATCCCCCAACAGCGAAGCATGGCGAACTTTATGAACACCCTGAAGACGTTCACAGAGTTTGTGCCTTTCATGAGTATACAGCTGCACAGTCTTTTGCGCCTCATGTTCCTGCAATAGATTGCCCAAAGCTTGGACAATGTCATGAAGGCCATTTTGCGCATAAGAAAGACATTGAAAATATGCAGAATTTCCTTCCGCCCCTGCCACAAGCGCGCGATGAAGCCATTGTGTGATTTTATAGTTTGTGTAGTTTTGTGATGCGCTCAAAACACCCGTTGCGGGATCCGTGGGAAGTGTAAAATTACGTGACATGGTACTCTCCTTGTTGTTTCAGAGACGATGGCATGTCTGCGTTCCAATACACGGAACGTTCCGTAAAATTTTCCGAAAAATATTTTTCCGTCATGTCGAGATCTGGAACGATGCGCACATACGCTCAAGAAAACATCAGGAGGGAGTTATGAAAAGATTGCTTTTGACCGTAGCCTTATGCGTATTGAC
>CAYJGA010000254.1:0-3623 GCA_964369255.1 uncultured Desulfovibrionaceae bacterium | reverse complement strand
AGAAGAAAAAAAGTTTTCCCCAAACCCCTTTCAAAAAAACTTTTAGACTTCACAAGGCACTAGGTCTCCCCATTCCCCTTAAAGTGAATGCAGAGCATGGTAATGTCGTCAAATGGCTCTTCCCCATCCACATGTCGTGCCACATCCTCAAGAACACAGTCAATCAACCCAGAGGAGGTGAAGAAAGAAGAGACGGAGACGGAGGAAGAGGAGGACGAGGACGACGACGACGCCTGCGCATAGGTCAAAAGCGCTCTTTCAAGCGCCAACACACCATACTCCTGCTGCTCTGCATTCATCGCCTCCGTGACACCGTCAGTATACAAAAAGAGCGTGTCACCCGGATAAAGACGCGTCGCAAGCGCGCTGTAGGCGATGCCCTCCATAGCACCCACCACAAGACCGCTTAAACCGTCCAGAGTGTCAAGCGCCGGCGCCGCACCCTGAGGCACGTTTCGCTGTTTTCTTATTATAATCGGCTTATTATGCCCTGCATTGATGTATTCGATGTCGCCTGTGTTCATATCCAAAACACCTATGCACAGCGTCACAAACATGCATGCGGTGTTTTCATACGCCAAGCTATTGTTGATGATGGAGACAAGCTCCGTCAAACTTACATCGACCTTGGCGTGGGAGCGGATAAGTGTCACTGTCATGCTCATAAAAAGAGCGGCGGGCATGCCCTTTCCGGACACATCGCCGGTAACAAAGCAAATCCTGTTCGCATCAAGAGGAAAAAAGTCGTACAAATCCCCGCCCATTTCGTGGGCTGGCACAAGGGCAAAGCCTATGTCCACACGCCCGGGCAGCGCACCGGCGGGGAGCTTTTGAGGGAGGATGCTTTTTTGCACTTCAATGGCAGCGGCAAGCTCGCCCTCCACCCTTTCGCGCTGGCTTGTGACGCGCATAAGCTCGTGAACACGCTCGCGCAAGGCGCTGTCCATAAAGAGGAAGGACTGGGCAAGCTCCCGTATCTCCACACTGCGACACTTACTGGCAAGATTATCAAGAAAAGCATGGGGGTTGCGCTCTTGCGTAAAATCTTGCTCCGGCAGCGTGCGCACATGGTGAGAGAGCCGAGACAAGGGCGCTGTCATGCGCGTCAACACAAAAATCGCCACAGGCAAAATACAGACCATCACGGCGCACAAGGCCATCATGAACGAACGAAAAAGTGCCGCAACAGGTTCTTGAAAATCCTTTTCAAAAATTACACCCATAACATACCAGTCCACAGGCTTCACATAGAGGGCAAAAAGATGCACCGGTTTGTGCGCATTCCTGTCCCGACCTTCCGGACGCAAAAGCTCCGCTTCATCCATAGAAAAACTTTGCACAAAACGACTGTCTGTAAGCTCCTCCATAAGCAAGCGCCCTTGAAGTGTGACAGCATTTGAAAGGTCGGCCTTCACATTGTCCGCGCCGATGACGGACGCGCCCTTGTTGTTGAGCACAAACATAAAACCGGAGCGCCCAAGCAATACTTTCTCAAAATTCCTGTCCAGCGATTCTAAATTATTGGTATATATGTTTCTATACATCAATTCAAGATGTGTGACATTTCTCCACAAACCCACAAGGAGCTTGCTTTGCGGCAAGTAAAAATGTTCTCCGTACAAATGGAGCGGATATCGCCTTTTTTGTGTCTTTACCAAAAAAGACGGGCGCTTATCCTGCGCTGTGACATTCAAGGCATGAACACCGACCACCCTCCCCTTAATATCTGAAAGCTTTTCAAGATGATACGGAAGCTGTGGACTCTGATGAATAACATCAAGATTGCTGTCCACCACACTTATCATAAGATCTGCGGGCAACATGAATGTGCGCAAAACA
This sequence comes from uncultured Desulfovibrionaceae bacterium, assembly GCA_964369255.1. GTDB lineage: Bacteria > Desulfobacterota > Desulfovibrionia > Desulfovibrionales > Desulfovibrionaceae > CAYJAD01. Next base: position 1,784 of record CAYJGA010000254.1, on the reverse strand, counting down.
TGGATAGGATCGTCCGCCCTTTGTGACAAATGTTGAAGGATGTGCAATGTCTGCCGAAGACTACTCTTCACAGCGATAGCTTGCGCCGATTTACTTGTAAAAAGGATACGCTGAAAGCTTAATACAGAACGCTTTGCTTGATGGAGTGTGTTGTCAATGGCGACGCGTTGCAAGTCAAGAAGGCTTCTTTCTGCATGGTGCAAGACATAAGTACCTATGCTAACAGTCAGTAAGACAAAGATACTTAAGAACAACAAGATAAGCTGTGTTTTTGTGGAAAGGAGCACATTCCTCTTATATTGTTGGCTTTGCAAATCGTTCACTCAAATTTCCCGTCTTTATGAAAAAGCACATCAGCGGCAAGCAGCACCTCAAATGGAATGTCCCAATACATATCTTGGGCGGTTCTGAGGTTGATGGCTAAGTTTAAGGGCGTGGTAATTTCTTGTTCGATATGGCGCGGCAACGTCCCTGCCATGACACTCTGCAAAGCTATGACCGCGCGGATGCCGCTCTGCAAAAAACTGTCGTGCGAAAAGCTCATAAGGACGCCATTTTCCGTTTCGTCAATGCCTCCTTGGGCAAATGTGGGAATGCTCCGACGGATAAGCGGTGTCATGAGTTCGGGCACACGAGCCGGCTGTGCGGCTAAGTTCAGCGTCATGTAGACGGCGTCCACATCCTCTGAGAATATTTCCATGCATTTTTTCAAGTTCTTAAAATGGCGGGGATTTTGTAGCGGGGGCGTGCATCGCACAATTTCCACATCGAGAGAGTCGCAGACCTCCTCAATACTTGGCAGTGCGACCACAGCGCGCCCTTCCGGCGTGTCATGATAGGCGACGCCAAGGGTTTTGAATTTAAACATCTCATGAAAAACACGCAGTTGCTGTTGATAATGTCGTATATCCACTTGTGCATGCACATTGTCATGACCGGAGTCCGAAATAGAGGCCACAATGCCCGCGCTGACAGGGTCTGTGGAAGCGAGTACAAAGACAGGAATGGGGAGCTGTGCGCTGACAGCGGTCAAACCGGCCTCTGTTCCAAATGTAAGTAGTAAATCAATATCTTGCTTGCCAACAATACGCTTCACAAGATGCCTGACAAGGCTCTTGCTATATTCTGCGTCCCAATATGTGGAGTAGAAGCCGTCTGGCAAAAACTGCACTTGATGCCCGCCTGCATTGGCGGCGAGCCAGTCCCATATGGGCTTTGTGTCTACATCGTCGCTATCGATCAGTTCTTGTGGTATGCGTCCGTTTTCTATGAGGCCTGCGTCTTGCATGGCGGCGGCCATGTCAATAAGGGTCGTGCGAAAGTAGGTGTGTTCTGCGGCTTCGAAGTAGGCAAGGCGCCAGACTTTTTTCGGCGAGTACGTGTCCGCCGCAGAGACAGCTGCTTCGCACAGGGCGTGGCGAGGCATGCCCCACAGGCACAAAGAGGCAAGTAAGAAAGCCCAGAGGCAGTGTTTTATATTGAAATATGTCATAGACTTACCCTTATACAAGGTCCTCAACTTGCCATTGCCCACGACACACTTTCAGAAAAGACAATACCCTCATGGGCTTTGCACTCTGCATAGAGTATGCGCTGCAATCCTACTTCATAAAAGCCAAAACCCCCACCACCAGAGCACTTTGAGCGATAAAGAACGCAAAGAGCCACTTTATGAGTTCGTGTTTTGTGGAGGCTATTTCCTCTTTCAGTTCCGACCGAAGCGCGGCTATATCCTCTTTCAGCTCACAACGAACAGATTAAAGATCTGCCATAACTGCAACTAT
>CAYJGA010000253.1:0-3625 GCA_964369255.1 uncultured Desulfovibrionaceae bacterium | reverse complement strand
TCCTCTTAGGACATGCCACAAAAATTTCCGGACACCTCATGGGGGACGGAAAAAAGATTTATGACGGAACCTTGCGTTTAGGACAGGAAACTGATACGTGGGACGCAGAAGGTACGGTGCTTGAAGAAAAACCGTGGGAACATCTGACAGAAGACGCCGTGCGCGATGCCATGATGTCGTGGCTTGGTGTCTCTGAACAAGAAGTTCCGTCCTATTCTGCGGCAAAGCATAAGGGGCAACCCTTGTACAAGCTCGCCCGTGCGGGCAAGGAAACGCCGCAGAAAATAAAAACTATTGAAATTTCGCGTGTGGAAGTGCTGGATGTCAGCCTTCCCTACGCACGCTTTCGTGTGGAGTGCGTCTCCGGCACCTATATACGCTCCCTGGCCCACAGCTTGGGGAAGCGCTTAGGGTGCGGAGCCGTGCTAACAGCTCTCACACGAGAGTACAGCCACCCCTTTGGCCTCGATGTAGCACGCACGCTGGACGCCGTTGTGACGTCTGCGGAACGCTTGCACGAATGGGTGCAGCCCTTACGTCACGCATTGCCGAACTGGCTGTGTGTGACCGTAACTGAGCAAGAAGCGCAGCAGGTGCGTCATGGCATGGTTGTGCCAGTGTCTGGGTCTGTATCGCACGATGCGGACAAGGTAGAGCCGCATGCCCCGCACACAACACGCGCTCTGTTACATCACCCTGATGGCACTCCCCTCGCTTTGGCGGAGTTGCGCAGTGTGAATGGGCAGCAGGGCTGGGGCATCGTAAGGGGACTGTAGAGCTTGTCAAAGCGACGCATTGTGCGCTTATGACTCTGTGTGAGTCATACACACGCGGACAAAACGACACAAAGACAAACTCACTTTAAACCTATAACATAACTGGAGAATTGCTGTGGCTATGAATGCAGAACAAAAAAAGGTTGTCATCGACACTCACGCAACGAGCCAAGGGGACACAGGTTCCCCCGAAGTTCAAATCGCCCTGTTGACGGCGCGTATTGAAGGTTTGACAGGCCATTTCAAGGCACACAAGAAGGATTTTCACTCCCGCACAGGTCTTTTGAAAATGGTCGGACAACGTCGCAAGCTTTTGAAATACTTGCGTCAAAAAGACGTACAGCGTTATCGTGCTCTTATCGAAAAGTTAGGCCTTCGTAAGTAGTTGTTTTTTGATTGGGGAAGGGCTGCATGACTGCCCTTCCTGCGTATTATTATGCATGTTTGCAGCGTGTTTAGAAAAAAGTTATTCTGAACACATACCGAGGAAAGGGGGCGCCGGGCATGTGAGCCACAGTTCATATGAGCCACAAGCGCATGAGCCACAAGCCGCCGTCATGGTCACACACATTTGCTTCAAAAGCCTTTGCGTGGTTCCCATGCCCGGAATCCCCTTTTTTTATGAAGAAGGATTGAGTCTATGTTAGATATTTTTAACCCCACCCGCGTCAGTGCCATAGTTGGCGGCAAGGAAGTTATTTTTCAAGTCGGTCGTATGGCAAACCAAGCCCACGGCGCTGTATGGATGCAGTGCGGCGGGACTGTGGTTCCTGTGACCGCGTGCGCACAAACGCTGGAAGTGGACAAAGGATTTTTCCCCTTGACCGTGGAATACAGTGAAAAAATGTATGCCGCAGGACGCATTCCCGGCAGCTTCTTCCGCCGCGAAATTGGTCGTCCGTCTGAGCGCGAAACGCTCGTGTCTCGCCTCATCGACCGCCCCATCCGTCCCCTCTTCCCCAAGGGTCTGAAGGAAGAAGTGCAAGTGCTCGCCAACGTCCTTTCCGCTGACCAAGAGCAAGAGTCAGACATCCTCGCCGTCACAGGCGCCTCCGCCGCTGTGCTCATTTCCCACATCCCCTTCGACGGCCCTGTGGCCGGCGGACGTGTGGCGCGTATCGACGGCAGCTTTGTGCTCAATCCTACATTCGAAGAGCAAGGCCGCAGCGACTTAAATATCGTCTTTGCCGCTTCCCGCGACGCCATCACCATGGTGGAAGGTGAAGCAAACTTTGTGTCCGAGTCCGTGCTCATCGAAGCTTTGGAATGGGGACACAAAGAAATTCAGCCTCTTATTGATGCTCAGTTAAAGCTTGCCGAACTTGTGGGCAAGGAAAAAATGGTCTTCACCCCCGCAGAAGAAGACGCCGAATTTGTGGCTCGCGTGCACGCATTGGCGCAAGAGTCCGGTCTTGAAGAGTCCATGCGCGTGGCCGAAAAACTTGCACGCAAGGACGCTCGCAAGGCTGTGAAGGAAAAAGTCATGACTGCCCTGCTTGCAGACGAACGCTTTGCAGAACATCCCGACTTGAAGGCAGTGGGCGACATGCTCGCATCCCTTGAGAAGAAAGTTGTACGCCAGCGTATCGTCAACGAAGGCGTGCGCATTGACGGACGCGACACAAAGACCGTGCGTCCCATCCAAATTCAGACAGCCTTGTTGCCCCGCGCTCATGGCTCCGCCCTCTTTGCCCGCGGCGAAACAAAGTCCCTTGTGGTGACTACCCTCGGCTCCTCCACGGACGAACAACGCATGGACTCCTTGAACGGCGACATCACCAAGCGCTTCATGTTGCACTACAACTTCCCCCCCTTCTCTGTGGGCGAAGTGAAGCCTGTGCGCGTTTCGCGGCGTGAAATCGGTCATGGTGCGTTGGCAGAAAAAGCTCTGCGTTCCGTGTGTCCTGCGGAAGACAAATTCCCCTTCACCATCCGTATCGTCTCCGAAACGCTGGAGTCCAATGGTTCTTCTTCCATGGCAGCCATCTGTGGCGGCTCCCTTTCGCTCATGGATGCAGGCGTGCCTGTGACAGCGCCGGTGGCTGGTGTGGCTATGGGTCTTATCCACGAGAACGACCAATTTGTCGTCCTCACCGACATCCTTGGTGACGAAGACGCCCTCGGCGATATGGACTTCAAGATTGCTGGCACCGCCGAAGGCGTGACTGCTGTGCAAATGGATATAAAAATTACTGGTTTGACCACGGAAATCATGGCTCGCGCCATGGAGCAAGCGCGCGAAGCACGCATGCATATCTTGGGCGAAATGTCCAAGGCGCTGGAAGCGCCTCGTCAGGAGCTTTCCACCTATGCGCCGCAACACGCGGAACTGTTTGTCAATCCCGACATCATCCGTCTTATCATTGGCCCCGGTGGCAAGAATATCAAAGCCATCACAGCCGCCACAGGCGCCTCCATTGATATTGACGACAGCGGTCGTATTTCCATCTTCGCACCTACGGGTGAGGCCATGGCTACTGCGAAGGAAATGGTGCAGTACTATGACCAACGTCCTGACATGGGCAAGAATTACATGGGCAAGGTGCGCAAGGTGTTGGAAATCGGCGCCATTGTGGAAATCCTCCCCAATGTGGAAGCCCTTGTGCATGTGTCCCAACTTGACTTGGGTCGTGTGAACCATCCCGGCGATGTGGCACGCCTTGGCGAAGACATGCTTGTGAAGGTTATTGAAATCAGCGGCGATCGTATTCGTGCCAGTCGTAAGGCTGTGCTGCTTGAAGAGCAGGGCAAGGAATGGACGCCGGAGCCTCCTCGTGCGCCGCGTGAGCGTGGTGACCGTGGTGATAGGGGCGGACGTCCTGACCGCGGCGGCTATCGTGACCGTGGTG
>CAYJGA010000252.1:0-3635 GCA_964369255.1 uncultured Desulfovibrionaceae bacterium | reverse complement strand
TCAAATATCACGACGCTTTGTATGAAGGGGAAAAAAGGGGCGAAAAAAGGGGCATAAAAATTGGCGAAAAAAGGGGCGAAAAAAGAGGCGAAAAAAGGGGCTTAGAACGCGGTAAGCTCGAAATTGCAAAAAATTTACTGGATATTCTAGATGATGCCCTTATTGCGGAAAAAACGGGTCTTGCTTTGCATGAAGTACGCGCCTTGAGAAAGGAGTTGTTGACGTAAATTCCAGCATTTACGTGTCAATTGCCTTCTTTGAAATAAGAGAAAAATCACGCACAACGACATTCTGGAGGGTAAATTTATGAAGGCGCTACTTGACTATCACGACGCCTTGTATGAGGGCGAAAAAATCGGCTTCAAACGCGGCTTCAAGCGCGGCAGACGCAAAGGTTTATGCAATGTGTTGATGGATTTTGCTGCACAGCGCTGGGGGGCACTTCCCGTGGATGTTGAAGAGCGTCTGCGCGCTATTACAGATACGCAAACACTTAAAGAACTCATTGTGCTTGTGGCACCGTCTGCACCGTCTATATCGTTGACTGATTTCACAGAACGCCTCACGGCGCATGAGAATGGCAAATAATACCTCGACTGTCACAGCCTATATTGAAGCCTTGCTTCATTCGCGCTTTGGGCAACAAGTGACGCATCATCGTCGTGTGCCTGCGCAGGAAGCACGCTGTGCTGCGCCCGTGCGTCCGTGGTCGTTGCCTGTACAGCAAGTCCTCGAAGCGCAGGGCATTACAGAACTTTTCTCTCATCAAGCAGAGGCCACAAATGTCATCCGTACCGGGCAACACGTCGTCGTCGCCACGCCCACAGCCAGCGGAAAAAGCCTCATCTACACGCTCCCCGTTCTCGAAACGCATACCCGCGACCGCGACGCCCGCGCTCTGTATATCTTTCCCCTCAAAGCACTGTCTCAAGACCAGCGCGCCACTTTTGAAAAACTCGTCGCTCCATGGCCGAAGGACGCGCGCCCAAGCATCGCCATCTACGACGGCGACACGCCCGCCCACACCCGCAGAAAATTACGACTCACTCCTCCTTCCGTCCTTATCACGACGCCGGAAATGCTCCACCTTGGTATCGTGCCACACTATGAAAATTGGGCGACGTTTTTTGCAGGTCTCAGCCACATTGTCATAGACGAAGCGCACACTTACAGAGGCGTTCTTGGCGCACATATGGCACAGCTCTTTCAACGATTGCGACGCGTTGCCGCAAGATATGGCGCGCGTCCCACACATATTTTCTGCACAGCCACCGTGGGCAACCCACAAGAACTCGCCCACGGACTCCTCGGCAATACGGAAGAACATACGGACAATGTGCGCCTCATCCATCAATCCGGCGCCCCGCAAGGCCCTCGTCACTTTGTCTTCTTAAACCCCGACGACAGCCCCACCAAGGCGGCTATAGGCCTCCTTACTGCCGCACTCCACAGGAAACTGCGCACCATTGTCTATTGTCGTTCACGCCGCATGACGGAGCTTTTAGCCCTGTGGGCGTCGGGGAGTGCGGGGCAATGGAAGCCCTTTATCTCTGCCTATCGGGCGGGATTTTTGCCCGAAGAGCGCCGCCTCATTGAACAAAGGATGCATTCCGGTGAGCTACTCGCCGTCATCAGTACGAGTGCGCTGGAACTTGGTATTGACATCGGCAGCCTCGATGTCTGCATCCTTGTGGGCTATCCCGGAACCATCATGTCCACCCTTCAGCGTGGCGGACGCGTGGGACGCGCGCGGCAAGAATCCGCTGTTATCCTTGTGGCGGGGGAAGACGCGCTTGATCAATATATGATTCGTCATCCGGAAGAATTTTTCTCGCGTCCCGCAGAAAAAGCCATCATAAGCACGGATAATGAAGTCATTTTGCAGCGTCATCTGGAATGCGCCGCCGCAGAAATGCCACTGCGCCCGCACGACAGCGACGCCGCATGGCTCCAAACACCTGCGGCGCAATCCGCCCTCCAAGCGCTCCACGAGCAAGGGCTCTTGCTCCTGAGCGCCGACGGGAAAAGCCATGTGGCTACGCGCAAACGCCCGCAGCGACATGTGGATTTGCGTGGCAGTGGCACATCGTTCACCATCGAAGATACAGAAGGCACACTTATCGGCCTTGTGGACGGCATACGCGCCTTTCGTGAAACCCATCCGGGCGCTGTCTATATGCACCGCGGTGTCACCTACACCATCGACTCACTCGATATTGGGAAGAAGCGTATTGTGGCAAAAAAAGCCCGTGTGTCGTGGTTCACGCAAGTGCGTTCGCAAAAGCACACGGATATACTCCACGTTCACAAGCATAAAATCCTTGGATGTACCCGTCTTTTCTGCGGACGCTTACGCATTACAGAACACATTACAGGCTATGAAAAGCGCTCCGTTTCCGGCAATCGCCTGCTTAGCATCGAAAGCCTCGATTTTCCGCCCCATGTCTTTGAAACGGAAGGCTTTTGGATTGCTGTGCCCGATCCTGTGCGTGAGAACATCGAAAAGCAGTACCTCCACTTCATGGGCGCCATTCACGCCCTTGAACACGCGCTTATTGGCATGTTACCACTCATCGTCATGGCAGACAGAAACGACTTTGGCGGCGTCTCAACCCCCTTACATCATCAACAGGGTCTCCCCGCAGTCTTTGTCTACGACGGCCTCCCCGGCGGCGCCGGCTTGTGTCGTCAGGGATATGAAGACGCAGAAAAGCTCTTCGATGCCACGCTCGCCTCAATGACACAGTGTCAGTGCGACGATGGGTGCCCTTCGTGCGTCCATTCTCCCAAGTGCGGATCGGGCAACAGGCCAATCAGCAAGGAAGGGGCAAAGGCGCTTTTACATATGTTGCTGCAACAGCATGAGGGCACGGATGCGATTCCGCCGCTCCCTCCGCTCCCTCCGCTCCCGCCGCTCCCTCCGCTCTCTCGGACGGAACATGACAGTCCAAACGATGCTGGCGACGGGCAAGACGACAGGCAAAACAACGGGCAAAACGACGGGCAAAACGACGGGCAAGCAAGCGCAAACCTGCCTAAAACGCGCGTCAAGGCGTCGAAAACTCTCACGCCTTCGGACGCTCCACACAGGCCAGATATTCAGGATGCTTCGGACAAGCCGCTACGCGTCATGGTCTTAGACGTAGAAACACGCCGTTCTGCTGCGGAGGTAGGCGGATGGCATAAGGCCGCGGATATGGGGGTCAGCATCGCTGTCGTATACGACAGCGCAGTGCGGCATACAAGACGCAACACAGAAAATGCGACAGGCGCAAGTCCTCCGGCAAGCCCTCCGACAGGCTCTACGACGGGTTCTACGACGGGCACGGAAACGCAGTACGCAGCAGACATTACGGACATTGCGGACATTGAAAATAATCCCGCCTTTCTCGCCTTTACGCAAGACGAGTTGCCGCGTATGTTCGCACTTTTGCGTCAAGCCGATGTGGTTGTGGGCTTCAATATCAGCCGTTTTGATTATACTGTCCTGCAACGCTTCGCCGACTACGACCTCACGACGCTCCCCACCCTCGACCTTTTGACAGTCATAAAGAACCGCCTTTCCTACAGAGTCTCGCTGGACAATGTGGGCAGTGCGACGCTTGATTGCGCCAAGAGTGCAGACGGCCTACAGG
>CAYJGA010000251.1:0-3637 GCA_964369255.1 uncultured Desulfovibrionaceae bacterium | reverse complement strand
TATACTACTGCACAACGGTTTGCAATAACAAAAAATTAAGACGCTCTTGCCCTGTATCACAAAGTTTTTACGCTAAAATTTACAGGGATTTTTCGCAAACACCTACTGACAATTTGCTTGAATATGTTATCGTATAACAAAAGCACTGACATGACGCATGTCATTCGTGATATATGTCATTGGGGCATTTTACACAAAAAAACAAAAAGGAATACAAATGAATATACTTATTTTAGGTGGTAGCGGATTTTTAGGCAAGCACATAGCCCAATTTTTTGCAGAGGAAGGTCACTCTGTCACATGCACCTCGCGTACACAGCCTGATACAGCTCAAGGACAAAAAAAGCCACAGACACATATGGTCTCATGGAATGGGCACGATGCAGCACCACTGCGCGAACTTTTTCGTGGCACAGATATTGTCGTAAACCTTGTGGGCGAAAATATTGGCAAGCATCCGTGGACAAAAGCGCGCAAACAAAGTATTGAGCAAAGCCGCGTGTACGCGGCTAAGGCCATTGTACAGGCAGTGCAAGAACTTTCTGACGCAGGGGAACGCACGCCGCACACACTTATACAAGCGTCTGCGTGCGGCTATTATGGTTTATGGGATAATATGCGTACAGCACCATTTTGCACGGAAAGCACGCCAAAAGGACATGGTTTCTTGGCAGACGTTTGTGAATTGTGGGAAGATACTGTAAAGCCAGTCAGCAATCTAGGGGTGCGTACCTGCATTACTCGTTTTGCACCTGTCCTTGGACGATACGCACAGTCAGATGCGCGTAAAGGCGAAATCGCAGGCTTTTTGGCATCCATGAGCAGGCCTTTTCGCTATTATATTGGTGGCACGCTCGGTTCTGGAAAGCAACCTTTGAGCTGGATACATGTGCATGATGTTGTGCAGGCTGTCTATTTTTTGGCACTTGGCACAAAGGGATTTGGTACATTTAACATCTGCGCGCCACAGCCCACAAATATGCGGGAACTTGTCCAACAGATAGCATCTATTTTGAAAAAGCCTGCCTTCCTGCGCGTGCCAGCCAGAGCATTACGCTTTGTCCTTGGCGAGATGGCAGAAGAGCTCATACTAAACGGTCAAAAAGCTGTGCCGACTGCCCTTGAGGAGTTAGGTTTTCATTTTAAATACAATGAGATAGATGAGGCATTGCAAGAATGTCTCATATTTGATAGAAGAAAAACATAACATACATTTTATGGGAGGAGGGGATTGAGTGAAAATACAAAAATTACTTTCCTCCCTTTTGGTATGCTTGCTCTTTTTACTCGCAAGCTTCGTGGGTGCGACTGCCCGCGTATCCATACAAGAAGCTGTGGCGCATGGAGAATATGCGTTTTTTGTTGGTGTCTTCGTGGTCAATTGTCTTGGCTGCTTCCTGTTTGGATTCATATGGGCAGCATATCCCAACAAAGACCTCCGTATTGGCCTGACAGGATTTATGGGGTCATTTACGACATTTTCTACATTGATGGCAGATTGTTATATTCTGATAAACAGCGCTGCTTTTCCACTCCTTCTCGTAAACCTCATAGGCCAAATTGCCCTTGGCCTCATGCTCCTGCGTCTTGGCATCTTCTGTGGACAGAGTATGAAGCGCACCGAGCAAGCGTTGTAAAAAGCATCTTACACCGCCAAAAAAACACATTTTTATAAAAAAAATTGGGGGCATGCCCCCAATTCTCTCCCCAACACTTACGAATGCGTATTATACCTTTGGCTTGCTCTGCACAAAGAGCACATTGCGACGTAGTTGGTTTAGTATGTCTGGGCGACGAATATTTGGCACCAAGACAATAGTCCCCTTATGGACATAATGGGGCGGGAAGTCATTGAGCGTCAATGCGTACACGTCCTGTATGTCCTTAGGGCTTAAATAAAAGTCTTCTTCTTCGAGCATTTTTTTCAGTTCACTACGCACGAGCGTTTCATTTCTGTTGTGAACAGCGTCAAAATCAGCGTCATTGTAGCGCGACCGCTCTTGTAACTCTGCCATACACACCTCCGAATTTTTATTTATACCATACTTTTACGAGCATGTCCTGTCCTCCTCATACCTAGGCAAAAAAAGCACAAGAGAGGGCAAGATTTTTAATGCACAAAGTATGCCTTCGTCTAATGAGAAAAATTACTGATTGCAAATCTTCTAAAAATATGTAATTATAAAGTAGTAATTTTCAACGCACTTGAATTACAGACTATTATGACAGACACAGGCTACACTGTGAATTTGAAGGAACTTTTGATTTTAAAAACCTTCTCCATTTCTCCTTTTTGACTGACGGTTTTTTGAGCCTTACGGAGACAGAGCACCATGATTTTAGATGTCACTTCACTACTTTTTTCCCTTTCTACAGCCCTTGACCATGTGGAAAAGCAAGTTGTTGGCGTCAGCCACAACCACTGTAGGCGCGTTGCGGCTTTGAGCGTCCATCTTTGCAAGCATATGAACATGCGCCTCTCTCACGTTCTGGATATGGCCATTTGCGCCATACTACACGACAGTGCCCTGACCGAAGTCTCGCTTGAAAAATCACAAGACCCATTAGCAGACATGGAAGACTGGCGTTCTCACTGCACCCTTGGTGAGCGCACAGTACAAAGCTTTCCATTTTTTCAAGGCGACTCCCGCGACATTGTCCTCTTACACCACGAAAACTGGGATGGAAGCGGTTTTTTTGCCCATACAGGCACTGCCATCAGCGACCGCGCTGCCATTTTACGCCTTGCCGACCACGTCGACTTACGCTTTCACCTAGGACAAAGCACAGCGGAGTCACGCGCACGCCTTTATGCGCACGTGCAAAAAGAGTCTTGTCGCATGTATGCACCGCATATAGTGGAAGTTTTTATGGAGTGCGTCGACGAAGCCTTTTTACATTCGCTCACAGACGAACACATCGAGACAACACTCACCAATATGATACCAATGCGGATGCAATATGTTCCACCTGAAGACTTTGTGGGCATCGGTCAAATTTTCGCCAGTATTATTGATGCGAAATCTCACTTTACGCTCAATCATACCCAAGGTATTGCGCGCATTGCCGGCATTATGGCAACGCATTATGGGTTCAGCACTGAACGTGCAAGTCACTTTGTCGTCGCTGCAGGACTACATGACCTTGGCAAGCTTATGACACCCGAAAATATCTTAGAAAAACCCGGATTGCTCACCGCTGAAGAATATACTGTTATGAAAGAACACGCGCAAGGCACTTATGACATGCTTTCCACAGTGCGCGGACTTGAGCATATCACAGCGTGGAGCTCGCAACATCACGAAAAGCTCGATGGCACCGGCTATCCTTTTGGCCTCAAAGCTCATCAAATCTGCTTTGAATCTCGTCTCCTTGGCTGTATTGACATTTATCAAGCTCTGACAGAACACCGCCCCTATCGCACGGGCATGCCCCACGAAAAAGCCATGGGCATCTTGAATGACATGGCAAAACAAGAAAAACTTGACGCCAACATAGTAGCAGATATTGACAAAGTCATGCAAATATATGAGCAACCCGTGCCTGCATCAGTGTTGTAGTCCTCTTTTAAGAAAGTATGCGAGGCGCTGTTTCTAAATAAAGAGATTTTTTTGAAGGGGGTTTGGGGGAAAGCTTT
>CAYJGA010000250.1:0-3645 GCA_964369255.1 uncultured Desulfovibrionaceae bacterium | reverse complement strand
CCCCATGCCAAAGTCATCATTGGCATGCAGGAAGCCCGAATTGTGCAAGGTGTAGCGCAGTTCCGTCTCATTCTTGGCAGAATTGAGCATGCGCGACTCTGTGACTTCAATTTCCACTGAATTCATGGGCAAATCATATTTCGCCATAACCTCCACGAGCATACCCGCGAAGCCGTCTTCCAATTGCAGGCCGGAGACGTTCACAGAAATAACAGTATCCTTCAAGCCCTTGTGCATCCAGTCCTTGCGAATACGACACGCTTCTTCAAAAATCCACAATCCCAGCTCTTTAATAAGACCGGAACCTTCTGCCAGCGCGATAGTCACAGGCGTGGGAATTTCTCCGTAGGTGCTGCTCTTCCATCGCAAAAGCGATTCGACACTGATAATACGACCGGATTGCGCGCAGACTTGTGGCTGCAACATAAGATAAAAGCCTTGCCCTGTGTGCAAGTCGCGCTCCATTTCTGAAACGAGGCTGCGCGCAAGAGCGCCGGCGTCGTCGTGATAGGTGATATAGCGGTGCGAATCCCCTGCTGTATTGATAGACCTCTCAATAAGCACTTGGAATATTTTCGAGAATTGCTTTTCCTTCACCGCATTACTCAGCAAGATAAAGGGCGCATAGATGCACATCCCTATGGACACATTGATAAACTGCAACGCCACGCCCCACCATGAGCCTGTGGTCAAGTACCCGCTTAAAAAGACGGGTGTTGTCCACTCAACCGTGAAAGCTGTCTGTGGCACAATATCAAAGAGCATGGCAAGGTAGCTTGTGCCACCAAGCACGAGAGGCGTCACAAGGAAGGGGATGAGCATGATGGGGTTTAAGATGACAGGCACGCCGAAGAGCAAGAGTTCATTCATATTGAAGAGGGTGGGCACAAGGCAAAAAAGCGCCAACTTGCGATTGGCAGACGTTTTGCCAAAAAAAAGCAAGGCACCCACGAGAGCAAGGCCGACGCCGGCGCCCCCTGTGAAAACAAATGTCTCTAAAAAGCCGTCCGTGATGATGTGTGGCACATGCGCACCGCTGAGAGCTGCTGTCACATTTTCCTGCATGGCGGGCGCATAGAGTGAATTTGTGACTTCGCGCATCATGTAAGCGCCATGGAAGCCAAAAAACCACAGAATTTGCAAGAGAAAAATATACAATAAGCCCATGCCCATTCCAGAGCGCTCTTCCGAAAAAGAAATTTCTACGAGGGCATTTGCAAGGACATCAAGGTCAAAGTGCAGAAACTTTGAGAGTACAAGGTTCAAGTTCGTACAGAGAATAATGGTAATGAGCGCAGGCACAAAGAGGTTGAAGCTCTGTGTCACAGACAACCCCGAGGACGAGCCATGCCAATTCAAGCGCAAACATCGTACAGAAAAAAGCCGCAACAGCAACTTGCTTGAAAAAATGCCCATGACAATACTCACAACAAGCCCCGTAGAGCCGAGCCAGTGTGTGGCGGGTGCGTTTGCTGATATGGGCAACATACTATAATAACAGACAAAGGCGACAATGCCCACGATAATGGGATTCGCAAAAAGCGTCGTCATCTTTTTGTTAAAGTTCTGACCGAGCAAGTATCCAATCACAAAGGCAATCGCAGGAGAGATGAGCATGCGGGTGACATTTTGAAAAGGAATTGCCCACGACTGCCACGAAGCGCCAAGGATGCTCTCCATAAAATGGGCGTAGCCTTCAAGCGGGAAGGATATGAACAGTTCCGACAATGATGTAATAAATATCAAGGGCAGCGTCACAAAAAATGCCGATCGCACGGCGGAAAGTGTGGGCCATTTAGAAAAACGCTCTGCCACAGGCATGAGGTGCTTTTCAAGAAAAGCCTGTACTGAATCGAGGTACTTTATCATCCTACTCTATCTCACTACTCTATCACATAGTAATAAACATTATTGAGAGCGTGCGTCACATGTCGCAGTAGTCCTTTGCTCAATCTGGTCACGCCCACAGAATAAGGTATTCGTAGCCTTTTTGCAAGCACATTTCGCACCTTTTTTTTGCCCCCTCGAGAGATAGAGGAATAAAAATATTGAATTTTTTTTCGTTATTATTTTTAGATTTTTTTACGAAAAACACCCTATGATTTCCTTGGAAATGCGAAAAAACAAGGCCATTGCGCCTTTCTTGCCACTGTTTCCAAAAGCACTTCTCTTGCGTGCGGGAGGCTCTTGTGCTAAAGTCGCGAGAGATTACTGCTTACATTATAGAAACACTGATGTAATGACTTTTTGCTCTCTCGTTGTATCCATTCACTTCGCGAAACACTTGTATATGTCTATATATACAGAATACTTCTCGAAAACTCGACTTCCGTAGAGAACAAATATTCGATGAACTCAGCGATTCCTTTATACACGGTGAGGAGATATTTTTTTTCATGGACACACAGAATACAGACCAGCGAGAGCACAAGAAGGACGACGACACCCTGTTGCCCGTCCAAGCACATACAAGGGCATATACAAAGGCGCATACGAGGACACATACAGGTACAACAACGCCAACACCAGCGACTCCCACAACAAGCTCATGGAAAAAATATGCACGCTTTTTCCTTTATAGCCTTGCAACCTGCCTCATCCTGTGCCTTATCACGCTCAGTGCCGCAGCACTCTTTCTCTATAGAGATCCCGTCGCTGTGAGTCAAAAAATATCAAAGCAAATTCAAGACCGTACAGGAATAGAGTTGCAATTCTCTCGCCTTGATGTGGCATTCATCCCCATGCCTGCGCTTGTATTTGACAATGTCAACCTGCACCACGAGAATATAGACATTGCCATTCCAGAGCTTGCCATCAGCCCTTCATTCTTCCACTTACTTCAAGGCAATGTCACCATCGCCAGCGTGCGCCTCAAAGCGCCGTACATTCGCGTCCTTGCCCCAGACAATCCCACAGCACAGGCACAGGCACAGCCCGCACAACAAAACACTCCTCAAAGCTTCGCATGGAGCGACATCACCTCACCAGAAGCCTTGCGTGCCTTTTTACAAGAGCACAGCTTCGCATTGCCGCTCTTGCTTCGCAATGGCAGTCTGGAAATTTTTAATGGCACCATCGACATTGCTCCGCATCAGAGCGCCCCGCCCATATCCGTGCGCGATATGCATTTGCGCCTGTCCCTACAGGATGACACCTTGCCGCCTGTGACAAAAGCAGAGACGTGGACGCAGTCTGAGGCAAATACTGAAGCAAGTATCCCGCAAAACGTACACGCCGTGCACGCATCAGGTATTCTTTCCGTACAAGAGCTACGCATAGGAGATGAGGAACCCCTCATCATGCAAGGCATGAGCGTCAATGCGCGCGTGACATTTCTTGAACACGCCGTGGCTCAAGCCGCAGCACACAGTGCGTCACAAAATACGCCCCAGAACGATTCCCTTCACACGACGTCCACACAAGCCGGCGCCTATATTTTCCACAGCGCCACCATCAAAGCCGGCACCCAAATGGACATCGCAGACGCGCTGCAAAACGCGCGTGTGGCGTGTGATGTGAATATCACTCCCTTTGCCAGTTTTAACAGCAGCGCCCCCGCGCCTCACAGCAAAACCCCCCCCCCGCCCCCCCAAACCCCCCCCCCGCAACCCAACCCCCCCCCCCCACAACCCAACGCCCCGCCCC
>CAYJGA010000249.1:0-3648 GCA_964369255.1 uncultured Desulfovibrionaceae bacterium | reverse complement strand
GCTTTGAATTAAAGCCTCGCCCACAGTTTTCCCCATGAGATGACAGGCTTTGAGCGCCTCATGGTTGGTGCTCCATTGATGACGCAGCGGCTCGCAGGGCATGTCAAGCTTCATGGACGTGAGCCATTCGTGAATAATTTTGGGGCTTTCACCAGACCAGCCATAGGAACCAAAAGCCGCGCCGATGCGGTTTTGCGGGCGCAATCCCTTCATGTAGGTGAGTGTTGCGGCTACGAGTGGCATTATATTATTGTTGTGCGTGGGGCTTCCCACAAGAATGGCGCCGCAGTCTGCAAGCTCTGTCATGATGCTGCTGTGGTGGTTTTGCTTCAAGTTCATGATGCGCGAGGGCACTCCCGCATCTTCAAGACCGCTGGCGAGGGAAGAGGCCATGCTTGCGGTGCTTTTCCACATGGTGTCATAGATGATAAGCGCGCGCTTTTGCCTTTTTTGTTCCGCCATGGTCTTGTAAATATCAAGAATAAACTTTACCCCCTCCTCGCCGCGATGGATGAGGCCGTGGTCGGGAGCGATCATGTCGATGTCGAGGCCTTGGAGACTGTCAATGGCCTTGAGGACTTGCGATGAAAATGGCAAGACGATGTTGTAATAATATTCTTTCACAGCACGCAACACATTTTCACGGGGCACTTCGTCGCCAAAGCGCTCTGTGGAGGCGATATTTTGCCCGAAGGCGTCGTTGGAGATGAGAAGCTTGTCTTGTGGGATATAGGAAACCATGCTGTCCGGCCAGTGCAACATGCGTGTTTCATAAAATGTCACCGTGCGTGCGCCGATGGACAGGCTTTCGCCGTGCTTGACTGCCTGCACAGGCCAATCCTTGATGTCAAAGTAGCCTGCCATGGACTTTAAGCCCATGGCAGAGCAGAAAATCTTTTCGGGTTTGTAGCGCTCCACCACTTGGGCTAAGGCGCCTGCGTGGTCTAATTCCAAATGATTGCAGACGATATAATCAATTTTATCCGTGACCTTTGCGAGCCTGCAAAGGAGTGTGCCCGTATCGTGCGCTGCGACAGTGTCAAAAAGGACGGTCTTTTCGTCCTTCACAAGGTAGGCGTTGTAGGTGGAGCCTTGGGGCGAAAGGGAATATCCGTGAAAGTCGCGACTGTTATAGTCAACAGCGCCGACCCAATATATATCTTTTTTTATTTCAACTGGTTTCATATAAATCCTTGCAATGTGTTTTTTATAAGAGCAGAGTTTGAAAGGCAGAAATAATAAAAGCCAATGCCACAGCATAAAGAGGCACGCGACATATAAGACATCTGCGTGTTGTATGGCGCAGCGCGCCTTGACACAATAAGAGTGCAAAAAGGCATGCAATCAGCGCTTCCTAAAAACCCCAGCCGGTCTAGTGTGCGAGGTACATAGGCGGCTGGGGTGTGTGTATTGTCATGTTCGGCAACTTCTTTCAGAAGTCCCTGAACAGTCGTCCTAAATAACTGTGTTAATGTTTCTTGAGGCGCTGCGGTCACAGGCGTTTAGCTTGCGCTAAACTGACTTTTATCGGCGCCGCACACGGGGCATACCCAATCAGCGGGAACATCGGCAAAGGCTGTGCCGGGTGCCACATCTGGCTCATCGCCGGCAGCAGGATCATATTCATAAC
This sequence comes from uncultured Desulfovibrionaceae bacterium, assembly GCA_964369255.1. GTDB lineage: Bacteria > Desulfobacterota > Desulfovibrionia > Desulfovibrionales > Desulfovibrionaceae > CAYJAD01. Next base: position 2,018 of record CAYJGA010000249.1, on the reverse strand, counting down.
CGCACAAATCGCAGGTGTATTTTTCCATGAGTTTTCTCCTTATGCCTTCCACAGGCCATGCAGGTTACAGTATTCACGAGCAGTGACATTCTCCGCCGTGGTACAGAATTCTGCCACGGGGGCGTCGCCCGGTTTCAGGAATTGTTTGTAGCTGATGCCATCGGCAATCAGCTCTATCCACGGAATATAATGCGCTTCTTCCATGGGGTGCGCAACGCTCCCCACACTGACTTTGTAGCCGGTGGCTGTTTTTTCTATAACAGGGACATGCTTTTCCTTGGCAGCATCGGTGACGCCTTCTTCCAAGTGCTTCGCGGGCTTGCCGCAACACACGAGCGAGCCTTTGGAAACATTCAATGATTCAACCAGAGCACCACATACTTCACATTTATACACTTCCAAAAATTGGGGCATAAAAAGTCCTTTTTTTATGGTTAGAGAATCGTCGAAAACACTATGTTACTCCCACTTGTCGCCTTACGCAATTTTCGCAGGAATAGCAAGGAAGTTTTAGGACAATTTCAAAATCTTTTTCTCAAACATGTGTTGCCACCATGGAACACATTCAAAAAACTATACCATCTCCGTAGGGTAATGTCGAGGCTTTTTTATTTTTCTTTCTGTTCTGTCGGTCATTCTCATTTTTTTGAAAGGGGCTTTAGGTATCAAACCATGAACAATATCCAGAAGAATTCCCAAAAACATTCCATGCCATACAGCCGAGGTCTTGGCAAAAGGCATGGCATCACGAGCATTTTCCCTCAAGAAGCCAATGCGACAGGCTCTTTGGCAGTGCCAAGAAAAAGGCTTAAGAGGTCATTGACAATGTATTGCTTATTGATCTATAGCGCATGAAAGAACATGATATATAATGATACATAGGGAGTATAATCATGGCAAGTTTACAAATACGCATCGACGACAATTTACGCGCAAGGGCACAAGACGTCGCTCAAAGCATGGGGCTTGACCTTGCATCCTGTGTACGCCTTTTCTTAACGCAAATGGTGAGAGAAAACGGTTTACCCTTTACTCCAAAGGCAGACCCATTTTATAGCGAGAGAAATCAGCTTATATTACAAGACTCTATTGCACAGCTTAACCGTGGGGAAGGCATACCCAAAACTTTAGCAGAGCTTGAGGCTATGGCGGAGTGATGGAAATCAAATTTTCCCCTCGAGCGTGGGCAGAATATGTGTGGTGGCAGAGCCAAGACAAAAGAACACTCAAACGCATAAACGCACTTATAAAAGAGGTGCAACGCCACCCATTTGAGGGTATAGGCAAACCCGAACCCTTAAAAGGTGAACTTGCGGGCTTTTGGAGCCGCCGCATCAACGAGGAACATCGCCTTGTTTATCGTATTGTAGACGGTGAATGCGAAATTGCCCAGTGCAAAGGACACTATGATGACAAGTGACACAGGCAACAGATACAATGAGAGAGAACATTTGCGCAATCTGACAGACGAACAAGCCCATGTCCATGCCCATGCCCATCCCCTGTCTGACCCCGACAATCCACCTCTCACCGACGCACAAATGAAAGGCTTTGTACCTTTGTCAGACAAGGTGCATGAAAGACAATAACACAAGACAATGACACAAGATAATGACACAGGGGGAGCATATGACAAACATCACATTTGACACACTGGACTACTTCGAGAAGCTCAAGGGCGCAGGAGTGCCCAAAGCACAAGCCAAGGTGTAAGTGGAAGTCATGCAGAGTGTTGTGCTCAACTATGACGCCGCATCCTGCAAAGAGCTTGCCACCAAGGCAGATTTACATGCCGTAGAGAACAGGCTTGAAGCAAAAATTGGAGACACTAAGCACGAAATCCTTACATGAATGGTTGGGCTTGTCGTGGCACTCTTCATTGCTCAAAGTGCCCTCTTTGTGGGCATAGTGGCCTTTATGAAATAAACATTTTCCCGAAAGGAGCCAGACATGGCGAACAGCGGACACCTTGCGCCGCCCCTTTTTTTGGGGGGGAATTAGCAAAGCAAGACATCGCA
>CAYJGA010000248.1:0-3650 GCA_964369255.1 uncultured Desulfovibrionaceae bacterium | reverse complement strand
CGCAGCTATGGCGGCAAAGGCTATGGGCGTCACTATGCTTGTCAATGCCGCAATACTAAGCAAGGATGCCATTTCTTGTCTACTTAAACCCACAACGCTTGTATAGTATAAGCCAGCCCATAAGCCAATAAAACTGAATAAAATGGCGGCATTTGTCATAAATGCCAGTGTCAGCAACCAGAAGTTTCGCTTGGCAAGAATGATTTTGATGGAAGCGGACACAGAAAGCTTTGCGCTCACTTGCTCTGCACCCGCACTCACATCTTCTTTCTTTGTCGCAACACTCTTTGCATCCTTAAAGAAAAACCACGCGAGCAAGGTCGCAACCAGCGTGATGACCGTTAAGCCTTGGGATGACACGCGCCAGCCGAAATTCTCCACAAAGTACGACAAAGGCGCACCCGCCAAGGCAGAGGCAAGACCCACCGCAAAGGCCAAGACTGTGGACACAATAATCACATAGGTCTTCTGGCTGAACCAATCCGCCAGCGCCTTATATGCCGGCATCAAAATGAGGGAACAGCCAATGCCCACGAGGAGTCTGCCCAAGAAGGCCATGGTTCCATTGCCTGCCAACGCAAAAACACATGTCCCACAGCAGGCCACAGCCAGCGCAAAACTCACAAGTTTTCGAGGTGACATGGTGTCCGACATAATGCCGCTGGGAATTTGGAGCACGGCATAAGGATAAAAATACGCGGAGGCAAGCAAGCCCATAAATGCCGCATTCACACCAAGGTCTGCCATGATGTCGTCTGCCATGACAGCAGGACTCATGCGGTGAAAAATCACTACTGTATATGCGAAAATTGCGATGGCAAGAATGACCCAACGATAGGGAGAATTATGTTGTTCCATAAAAAATCTCGTATGTACGACCTCTGCGCAATATATCGCGTATATCGCGCAGAGGTCTTTGAAAATACATTGACACTACTCTAAATCACATCACCAACACAGACTTCACATTCTTGTGTGCGTCGGTGAATGCCTTTTGAATGTCCTTGAACTCGTAATACGTCACGAGCTTATCAATGGGGAATTGTCCGCTTTTGTAATATCTCAAAAGAGCAGGAATGAAGACCTGCGGCACAGAATCACCTTCCACCACACCGAGGAGAGATTTTGCCTCGCCCATAAGTTCCTCTTGCACATTGAAAGTAAGGTCGCCTGTGGCACCGAGCACAACCGTCACACCACGGAACTTTGTGGCATTGATGGCTTTGCGCACAGAATCGCCGCGCCCTGTGGTGTCGATGGAATAATGTACACCATTTTGGGAGAGTGTCGCCTTTGTGATGTCCTTAATGGCCTTTGCGCTGTCCTCTACCTCAAGCACGTTCACCGTGTGCGTGGCGCCAAGTTCGAGGGCAAGGGTGAGTTTGGCTGGGTTGACGTCCACGGCTATGATGGTGGTACAACCCGCGATTTTTGCCGCCATAACAGCGCTTAAACCCACAGTCCCGCAGCCAAATATGGCAATACTTGACGCGGCCTTAGGCTTCAAACGATTGAGCACAGCGCCGGCACCTGTTTGGATACCACAGCCCAAGGGGCCGATGAGTCCAAGGTCAACGTCCTTGGGCGCCTTGAATATATTGCGTGTGTCCACAATAGCATAGGTAGCAAAACCTGCTTGCCCAAAGAAGCTGTAGACAGTGCTGCCCTTCTGAGAGAGGACAGTGCTTCCGTTGTTCGTGGTGCCGCCAAAGTTCAGCTCGTTGAAGTTTTCACAGCCATAGGGATGCCCTTCGAGGCAATTTTCACACTGTCCGCAACTGGCAAAGCTTGCGCCCACATGGTCGCCCACGGCAAAGTCTGTGACGCCCGCGCCCACAGCCTCCACGACGCCGCTGGCCTCATGCCCGAGGACAATGGGCATGGGGCTTGGAATAAAGCCTTGTCGCACGGCCTCATCTGTGTGACAGACACCACAGGAATGCACCTTGATGCGCACCTGCCCCAAGCCGGGTTCTTGTAAGTCCAGCTCCTCTAAGACAAAATCTCCGCCGATGGCGCGAGTCACTGCTGCTGTTACTTTCATGACTGCCTCCTAAAATCTCTTAGTGGTTTGAACGCTTATCCATTTTTCCGTCGTGAATTTTTCAAGCACCCAATTCCCGTTGAATTTGCCCATGCCAGACTCCTTGCTGCCACCAAAAAGCACATGAGGCTCGTCGTTAATGGATTGGTCATTCACATGCACCATGCCGGATTCAATGCGCTTTGCCACTTGAATGCCGTGGTACAGGTCGCGTGTAAACACACTGCCGCTGAGGCCATAATTTGTGTCGTTGGCGAGGGCAATGGCCTCATCTTCGCTGTGGGCGCGGATAAGGCAGCAGACGGGGCCAAAGACTTCGTGCTTTGCGGCGGGCATGTCGTTGGTGGCTTCCGTGAAAATCCACGGGGTAATAACATTGCCCTCGGTGCGCCCTTCCAAGGCCACTGTGGCGCCTGCAGCTTTTGTTTCGGCGATGAGCGCTTCTACGCTCTGCACTTGCTTATGATTGATGAGCGGCCCCATGAATGTAGCAGGGTTGGCAGGGTCACCGGCGGGCAGGTGACGTGCCTTTTCCACAAAGAGCTTTGTAAAATCATCATAGACACTGTCGGCAATAATAATGCGGTTCAAAGCCATGCACACTTGTCCTTGATTGAAGAAGGCGCCGAAGACGGCTGCGCTGGCGGCGTCTTCAAGGTTGGCATCTTCCAGCACGATCATGGCATTGTTGCCGCCAAGTTCAAGGGAGCAATCTTTCACATGACCGCCGGCGATGGCGCCAATGTGCTTGCCCACTTCGGTGGAGCCTGTGAAGGAAATAAGCGCGGCCTTGGGGTGTTCTACGATGGCGTCACCAATTTCCGCACCACTGCCCGCAACGACGCTCAAAAGTCCCTTGGGCATACCCGCCTTCTCAAAGAAGTCGGCAATAAGGAAGGCGGAGGCAGGGGTGTCCGTGGCAGGTTTGAGCACGACGGCGTTGCCCGTTGCCACTGCGGGAATAACGGAACGCATGGCGAGCACAAGGGGCACATTCCACGGCGCAATGACGGCAATCACACCGCGTGGCGACCGATATGTATAGTTATCCTTTCCTGCAATATTGGAGGGGATAATTTTGCCGTCCATCATATAAGGAAAGCGCATGGCTTCACGCACAATATTGATGCTCGTGTGAAATTCAAAGTCCTTCTTGGGCTGGATGAAGCCGCCTTCTTCCGTGAGGCAGGCGTAAATATCGTCCTTGCTGTCGGCGATGGCCGTGATGAGTTTTTCGAGGTGGCTGACACGGGCGTTTGGGGTGAGGGCTGCCCATTGTTTTTGTGCAATACTTGCGGCAGCATAGGCATCGTCAATATCTTGCGCACCGGCAGAACGATAGCGATAAATTTCCTTGCCCGTGAAGGGATTGCTATTGACCATTTCACGGGAGCCTGTGCCTTCGCGCCATTCGCCGCCGATAAATTGTTGTGTGTAGTGCTTCATGAAAAACCCTCTTTGTTCTAGGCGCTGTCGTCAAATGCACCTTTTCGCCCCTATCGAAGCTGGCTCCGCGTCAGATTTCATTTATTTTTCGGTTATGTATGTCTGTATACACGCCCGAAAAACACATTCATCTTCCTTGATATAACACGAAAAATCGCTA
>CAYJGA010000247.1:1387-3661 GCA_964369255.1 uncultured Desulfovibrionaceae bacterium | reverse complement strand
GAAAAAAAAGTTTTCCCCCAAACCCCCTTTCAAAAAAACCATCTGTTTAACTAGGCAGTTGGCGCTTTGTAATGAAAAAAACCACGTGTTTTTCTAGTGGCTCACCCCTCACAACCCGCTCAAAAACTCTGCGCCTGACAGTCAAACAAAAGCTGTCTGCGTCATGTACGCGAACATCACACAACTACCTAACTTCACGAAAAGATACAAGCACAAATTTTCTGTGAAGAAAACCTTTAAAAGAAGTTAACAATACTTTTTAGTAAGCATCCCAAATATCTTTTCACTCTGCCATCCGAAAGCGCCGATTGTCTAGTTAAACAGATGGTTTTTTTGAAGGGGGCCTGCCCAACGGGTGCCGAAGGCATAGCCGTTAGACGAGGAACGAGTCTTACGGATACAGAGAGCAGCGATGTGTGGGGGGAAACTTTTTTTTTCTAAAAAAAGTTTCCCCCCACAAGCCTTTCAGAAAAAACAAAAATAAACTTTCAAAAAAACACTAAACTTCGCGATAGGGCGCTTGACCTTGCTCGTAATAGTCGTTTCCGTCGCAGTCGATGACAACGATGGCGGGGAAGTCTTCTACTTCCATGGCAGCGACTGCTTCAGGGCCTAGGTCTTCGTAGGCGAGGACGGTGTATTTTTTAATACTGCGGGCGATGAGTGCGCCTGCGCCGCCTACGGCTGCCATGTAGGGAACGCCGTGTTTTTTCATGGCTTCGATAACTTCCGGCTTGCGATAGCCCTTGCCAATCATGCCTTTGAGTCCTTCGGCAAGCAGGCGCGGTGTGTAGGCGTCCATGCGACCGGAGGTGGTGGGGCCTGCGGCGCCGATGGGTTCGCCGGGCTTTGCGGGACTTGGTCCGACATAGTAGACAACAGCATTTGTGAGGTCTACGGGCAGGGGTTCGCCGGCATCGAGGGTTTCCACAAGTTTTTTGTGTGCGGCGTCGCGTGCGGCAATGATGACGCCGGAGATGAGCACTCTATCCCCTGCACGCAAGGAGCGTGCTGTGGCATCGTCAAAGGGCGCTGTGATACGTTTGCTCTCAGACATGAAAACCTCCTTACAATGTCACGGCGGCATGACGAGCCGCATTACAGTTGATGTTGACGGCCACCGGCAAGGAGGCAATATGGGTGGGGTACCACTCCACATGCACTTTCAAGACAGTGGTTTTGCCGCCAAGGCCTTGAGGGCCTATGCCTGTCTTGTTGGCAAGCTCAAGCAATTCTTCTTCAAAAGCAGCATAGCGCGGGTCTTTGTTGGCGGTGTCAAGGTCGCGTGCAGCAGCACGCTTGGCACAGATGGCGGCCATTTCCATGGTGCCGCCGATGCCAACGCCAAGCACCATGGGTGGGCAGGAGTTGGGGCCTGCCATTTGGACGGCTTCGAGGACAACCTTGCGCACGCCTTCGATGCCATCGGCAGGCACAAGCATTTTGAGTATGCTCTTGTTTTCGGAGCCAGCACCCTTGGGAGCAAAGCGGATGGAGAGCTTGTCGCCGGGCACGATGCGCGTATGTATGATGGCGGGCGTGTTGTCCTTGGTATTTTGTCGTTCAAAAAGTGGCTCTGCCACACAGGATTTCCGCAAGTATCCGTCTACATAGCCGCGGCGCACGCCTTCGTTGATGGCTGTTTCAAAGTCGCCGCCGACGATGCGTACATCTTGTCCGACATCCACAAAAACCACGGCAAGCCCCGTGTCTTGACAGATGGGTATGCTGTCTTTTGCAGCGATGTCGGCGTTGAGTAAGAGCTGGTCGAGAATGCTTTGCCCCACGGCGGACGGTTCTTTGTCACGCGCGGCTTTGAAAGCCTCGTACATATCCTTTGGCAATTGGCAACAGGCTTTTACAGCCAATTTTGCCACAGCCTCACTGATGGCCTCTGCTTGAATTTCACGCATAAGAATCTCCTTGTGTACTCAGGGGTCTGTCGTCAGGGAGTGGCTTTTCGAGTTATATCCGTGCAGCCGTCTTTGTTTTTCGATTGTGTATCAAGGGCGTACATAGGCGAATAAACAAATGAACTTTGACACAGAGAAGTCGAAAAGGCGCATATGACGACAGCGCCTCAAAAGCGGGTATATAATTTCCCCCAACACAGTAGAACATTCTTTCCGTTTTTTGAAGACTTTTTCGGAGAAAAATTTTCTCCAAGAAATGGCTTTTCTGCGCTGTACATTTGCGCGGGTCTGGTATACAATAGGGCAGTTTGAATGTTGCGTTTGAAAAATTTAAGGAGGCGACATGCCAACCTATTTATGG
>CAYJGA010000247.1:0-1377 GCA_964369255.1 uncultured Desulfovibrionaceae bacterium | reverse complement strand
GATCATCAACATAAACAGCTGATTAATGCCCTTCGTGAATTGCAAATCGGCCTTTATGATGAAGTCTCGCTGGACGAAGTGCAAAGACAGCTCGAAGATATGGCCGCGTATTGTGTCGTCCATTTTGGCGCAGAAGAGCGCCTTATGGAGCCATATAAAGACAAAATGCCCTCTTATGCACGACATATTGCAGAGCACAAAGCTTTTTGCGCCGCGACGTCCGGCCTTCAAGCCCAATTTGAAGAAAAGGGCGCTGCTGTGGCAGAAGAAATCTTCAGCTTTCTTGCTAACTGGCTTGAAAAACATATCAAGGGCACAGATAAAGTTATGTGCGATGAATTGCTTGAACTCACACAGGGCAACAGCGAAGCTCTTGTGTTCGACTCCCTTGACGCTGTGCCACACAAAAAATTTCCTGGGACGAAAGTTCAATGGCAAAGCGCCTTTTAGGCACTGTCCTCGAAGGGACTTACACGCTTCACTGCGCGCAATATGCTCGTGCTTCGATAATATTCTCGTAAAACGCGTGAGTCCCTCTGAAAACCTATAAGAATATACACGTTGTGCCGGCGCAGTCTCGTAAAGACTTGTCTTTAAAATGCTCTCCGCTCAAACGTGTCACAGCCTGTGAAAGTGAGTTTTCACGGGCTGTTTAGTTATGAATGCACGGGTGTTCTCGTGTAAAACATTTTAAGGAGTTTGACCCATGTCCAAGAGTGTACGTGTGGCTGTTGTGGGTGCCACGGGCGCCGTAGGGCGCGAAATGTTAAAAACATTGACCGAACGTAATTTTCCTGCCAGTGAGGTGGTGCCCTTCGCCTCCGCCCGTTCCGCCGGCACACGCGTGCCCTTTGGCGATACAGAACTTGTGGTGCAAGAACTGAAAGAAGACGTCTTCGACGGCTTTGACATCGCCATCTTCTCCGCCGGTGGCGGCACATCCCAAAAATTTGCCCCCCACGCCGCCGCCGCAGGCTGCATTGTGGTGGATAACTCCTCCGCATGGCGCATGGACGAACGCTGCCCCCTCGTAGTGCCGGAAGTCAACGCCGACGACCTCGCAAAACATCAGGGTATCATCGCCAATCCCAACTGCTCCACCATCCAAATGATGGTCGTTCTTAAACCCTTGCACGACGCAGCACGCATCAAACGCGTCATCGTGTCCACATATCAAGCCGTGTCCGGCACAGGCCAAAAGGCCATCGCCGAACTGGAAACGCAAGTGCGCCAGATGTTCAACATGCAAGACCCCGAAGTGGAAGTCTATCCGCACCGCATCGCCTTCAACTGCTTGCCCCACATAGACACCTTCCTCGATAATGACTACACCAAGGAAGAGATGAAGATGGTTCACGAAACCGTCAAAATTCTTGG
>CAYJGA010000246.1:0-3671 GCA_964369255.1 uncultured Desulfovibrionaceae bacterium | reverse complement strand
TTCCCCCCAAGAAAAAAACTTAAAAAAAGCTTTCCCCAAACCCCCTTCAAAAAAATCTCTTTATTTAGAAACAGCCCCTAGCTTAACAGCTGTTTTTTGTAGGAGCACGAAGAAAAATGCCATATCGCAAGCAATATGGCATTTTGTTTGGGGGGGAAGATTGATGACGCAGCTATTTTGAGCTACACGGCATAATCGCCGCGGTTGAACTTAAACTTTTCTGTCGTTGCGAGAACGTCAAGTTCGTTTACAATACTGGCCAAATTGGGGTTTTGCTTGAGGGCAGCTCCCGACTCTGCCTTCAGCGTTGCAACTTGCGCCTCAACACCTTCTAGGATGCCATAAGCACTACGCAAGTTTCCTGCATTTCCTGGCGTACCAAGCACATTTACATACGATTCCCACATGTCTAAAGCGCCGGATGCTTGATTAAAAGCCTTTTCGCTGTCAACAACAGTGGTTCTCTGTGACATCTCTTGCGAGAGGGAGACATTGTCTACATCGCCAAGGATGAACTGGCCTACAAGGCCTGTTTGCATTCCGGGCCCCAATGGAACCGGTGACGCGCTTGTTTTTGTACTGCCAAGGGACATTTGTTGGGCAAGCGTTGCTTCAAAAGTATCCTTTCCACCCTTTTGTTGGGCTGAGGACGTCTTATTTGTCTGAAGCTCTTGTTGCTTGCGCAGAATTTCGAGTTGTTCTGTGCGAATATTCATAACTCCTCCAGACCTTGGCTTTTGTTATGTATTGTGCAAAAAGTTTGCCACAACAATACTACTTGTAATATGCTCATATAATAAATGTTCTACAGAAATCCCCACGGGAAATTCTTTCCCAGACACACATTCTTCGGTTAAAAACGCTTTATGTTTACTCTTGGAGCGCCGAGTTGGGGGACGGCGTGTGCTTGTTAGCGGGCAATTTTTGCCGCAGCTCTCAGAATGTCAAAAGAAGCACTTTTGTGCAAAACTACAAAACATCTCTTCAATCCTCCATTCGAAAGCGCCGATTGTCTCGCTAAGCAGATGGTTTTGAGCCCTTATAAAATACTAGTCAAAAAAAGAGTGCGTGAAACACTTGTGTATTATGCCAAAAAAACGTATTCTTTGCAAAAGATATATTGAACGAGGTTTCGCACAATTTTGTGCTGTCATTGTGGAGTGATAGAACATACGAGGTTCCGTCTATGCAAGAAGTTAAGAAAATTCTTTGTGCAGTTGATTTGTCAGAACACAGTAAAACCATCGCCCAATACACCCTCTACCTCGCAAGAGCCTTGGGGGCGGAAGTGCTTGTGGTGTACACAGCGCCGTCCTTAAGTCAGTATGTGGGCTTCCATGTGCCTCCCAATACCATTGAGAACTTTGTGGGGGAAATTGTGTCCGGTGCTGAGAAATCCATGGACACCTTTGTGTCAGAAAACTTTCCGGATGTGACAGCCAAGGGTGAAGTTCTTATTGGCTATGCAGCGGATGAGATTGTCAACAAGGCCGAAGATGAGAATGTCGACCTTATTGTCATGGGTACCCATGGACGCAAAGGTCTTGATCGTATCCTCTTTGGCTCTGTAGCGGAACAGGTGGTAAAAAATGCCAAGCCGCCTGTTATGACTATCCGCCCGGATTAAGCCTCTCTTGCTTTTGTATTTTTAGGGGAGCGCTCTAAGAGCGCTCCCCCATCTCGTTCAAATGCATCCGTTCATTGCATCATTGCAACATATTCCCCGAAGCACTTTGCACGCGCGGCACACTAAACACGAGAGCCTCGTAAGACAGGAGCTGTGCGTCCTTGTGTTGCCAGCTTCCTCGAGGGAGCGATGCCTTATGACACAGCTGTGTTAAATATGTGTCCACATCCCAGCCTTGTTCCACGGGCACCTTGGGCAGGAAGACCCCGCTCTTGCCATGCAACGACAATAAAAGCCCGTGTGTGCCCAGTATAATATGCTCCTTGCCTGCACACGGACTCAAAGGGCCAAGCACAGATATTTCCATCTCCACTCGCGAGATACCGGCGCACTCCCATTCTTCTTGGGTCAGTGGAGGAAAACGATGATCTTGCAAGGCTGCCGCACAGGCCATGCGCACCAGCGTGATATGCAAAGGGTCTTGCGCGACCATTGTGCCAATACAACCGCGAAGGTCACCATCCTTTGTCAGCGTCACAAAGCACCCCAAGGGCTCATGGAGCATACCCCGAGGGGCGGGAGGGACATCAATCGTATTTTTACCTAACAAAACCTGCTCAATGGCAGTGCAGGCAAGGACACCAAGGAGGCTTTTTTCTTCTTCTGTAAGTGTAAAGGCTACTGACATAAATACTCCCAAAAAACAAAGTTCGGACAAGGCGCGACGTCTACTTATTTCTATATTTTTGAAGCTCTTCGATGGGTATTTGTGTGCTATAGCCTGTTATGGTGGCCACGGCTACATGGGTATCATCGGCGTCATAAATATTGACTTCGTAGATGCCTAGGGTCTTTCCGCAACGAATTTTCTTGGCGACACCGCGCAAAGGGCCAACGCGCCCCGGTTCGAGATAGGAGATGCTGGCCTGTGCGCTGACGAAGAAGATGCCTGTGGCGTGTGCAGCGGCGGCAAATGTCATATCTGCCAACGAGAATATGGCGCCGCCGTGCGCGTTGAGCATCCCGTTTCTGTGGATGGCCTCAAGAGGCATGGTGGCGACGGCATGGTCTTGACTTGCCTCCACAATTTGAATGCCAAGGCGAGTGGCAAAGGTATCGCTGCTGTGAAAATAATCATTGAGAGTGGCTGCATCTACAACGGCCTTGGAACATACTTGCATGGTAGTCTCGTTTTTAAGATGGTTGTTTGCTTATGCACACCTTGGCGGGACGCAACAAGCGGCCTTTCAGTTTGTAACCGCACTGCATAAGTGTGCTTACGTGTCCTGCGGGCATATCATCGCGCTCCTCAAAGGAAAGGGCTTCGTGCCATTCCGGATTAAATTCTTCACCTAGTTGGCCGATGACTTCTAGACCATGCAGTTTCACTGCGTCCAGCAAGAGTTTTCTCGTCATCTCTACCCCCATAAGCATATCCTTACAGGCTTCGTGCTTGCTTCCGTATTGCAGAGCAAGGTCAAGATTGTCCAGTGTGGGCAAGAGGTCTGCGAGCACTTTTTCTGCTGCGTAGGTGAGTTGGTCTTCATGTTCGCGGCGTAGGCGTTTTTTGAAATTCTCCATTTCAGCCAATGCGCGTAACTGTATCTGGGTGGCCTCTTCCTTTTGGGTACACGAAGGGCATATGTGCTCAAGGCACAGTTCGTTGAGGTTTTCGGGGATGTCCGGAAAAATGTATCCCGCGTCTTCTTGCGCGAGGATGTCGGACAGGTCTGCGTCGATGGCTTCATCGTGTGCAGGGTCAGTATATTCTTGAGCGGCCTTGTAGGCGTCATGAGATTTTTTGTGTGACATGTAAAAGACTCCTTACTTGAAGAGATAATTTTAAGTATCCCACGGGCACCTGTCAAGGATTTTGGCAGACATTTCTACGTGAGGTGCACGGCATTCTAAATGTATAGCGGTTTAAGTTAAAAAATAGCAACACTCACAATAGAAATGAGCTTTTATTGAGGTGCGTTACTTTGTATAGTAATAAGATTTTTTAACTTAATTGACTATATGAACCATTCTCAAGAGTACTTGC
>CAYJGA010000245.1:2570-3675 GCA_964369255.1 uncultured Desulfovibrionaceae bacterium | reverse complement strand
CCCTTTCAAAAAAACAAAATGCGTTCTATTCATGATGATAGGGCACACGGCGTAGAATGGCTTCGGCGCGATAGAGCTGTTCGAGCAGAACAACGCGGGCAAGCTCATGGGGGAGGGTCATGGGGCCGAGTGCCACGAGGTGTTGGCTACGCGCGCGCACACTGTCGTCAAGGCCATAGGCGCCGCCAATCACAAAGCACGGGGTTATGCCTTGTGAAATTTTTTGCACAAAAACAGAAAATTCTTGAGACGTGTAATTTTTGCCTTTTTCGTCGAGGCACACGACGCAGTCGTTTGTTTTTATTGCTTTTAATATGTTTTGCCCTTCCGTTGCAATGCGTTTTTTCACAGGAAGAGCGGCGTCGCCGTCCTTGACAACAGATATATCTATGGTACGCCAATGGTGTAGACGTTTCAAATAGTGGGCGGCAGCTTCTTTCCAATGGGCTGTTTTAAGCTGACCGACCGCCACAAGACGTAAAGGAAGTTTTGCCATGACGACTCCTCATGTATCAAATGCAGAAACGATAAATAGCTTGCTTGCCGGCAAGGTACTGTCTTTTGACGTAGCCGTCCAGTATTTACGACAGGGTGGCATTGTTATTTATCCTACGGAGACCTATTTTGCCCTCGGCTGCTCTGTGTATGCAGACGGGCACACCTTGCAAAGACTTTACGCCGCAAAAGCACGTCCTCTCACACGCCCCATGCCCCTCCTCACTGCCAATGAAGAGTCTGTCCATGCCATCGCTCATGTGACCCCTGCGGAAAAAGATTTGATGGAGCGCTTCTGGCCTGGGCCGCTCACCTTCCTTTGTCGTGCCAAGTCGTGCGTGCCTCCTCTTATTCGTGCCGGGACGGGCAAGGTGGCTGTGCGCGTCTCTTCTCATAAGATTGCCGCCGCCCTCTCAGACGCTGTGGCAGAACCTCTCGTGTGCAGCAGCGCGAACAGGAGCGGTCATCCGCCCGTGTCAAATCCAAACCTCCTTGACCCAAAACTTTTGCAGTATGTGGACGGTGTTCTTCTTGATGGGGAGCTGCCCACAGGTCTGCTTCCATCCACCATTGTGGAGGTTATCAACAATGACTTTGTCCGTATTTTGCG
>CAYJGA010000245.1:0-2560 GCA_964369255.1 uncultured Desulfovibrionaceae bacterium | reverse complement strand
GGGGGAAACTTTTTTTCAAAAAAGTTTCCCCCCACAAGCTTTTCAAAATACTATGACTTTTATTGCTTCGCAGCCTGACGGGCTTTGACGTGCTCTGTGAGTTCAGAGTCGCCAAGGATGAGGTAGGCGCGTTCGTCTGCGGGGAAGTTGCGCACGTCCTCAAGGCGCAAGAAGTAGAAGGCTACGCCGAGCAAGACCCAAATGAAGAGTGCTGCCCATGACTCCACACCAATGGCGGCTGGGGAGTAAGGCACGGTTAAGAGCGCAAGGCAGATGATGGAGCTGAGACAACCGAGGATGGAGCACTTCACCACCATACTGTTCTTGTATTCGTCCATCTGAGACAGGATTTTATAGGCCGCATAGGAGGCGAAAAGGTAGGCGATGATGGTGCCAATGGACGACATGTCCACAACCCATGCCAAGACTTCACGACCGAAGAAGGGCGCGACAAGCACGATAACCATGATAAATGACAGAGCATTTATGGGGGTGTGGTGTTTTTGGTCAATATGGGAGAACCATTCGGGAAGGATGCGCGCGCGCCCCATGCTGAACAGAAGGCGGGAGCCTGCCACATAGAAGCCGTTGATACCTGTGAGGATGCCGGAGAGCACAGCAAGGGCAAGGAAGAGCGTGCCCCAGCGACCCAGCGCAAGGTCTGCCACATAGCCTGTGTGCCATACGGGATTGAGCTTGATAAGTTCAGGATACGGAACGACAATGCCCACAGCGATGGTCACAAGGCTATAGACGACGATACCACATGTAATGGCGATAAGCATGAGCTTAACGGCCTTTTCCGGTGTGAAATTGAACTCTTCCGCCGCTTGGGGGATGGTGTCAAAACCCACATAGAGCCACGGCGCCACAGCCACAACAGCGGCAATACTGGCAATCCAGCTCCGATTTTCAGCAAAATAAGGTTCAAGGTTTGTAAGGACGGATGTTTCAGCAGTAAAGGCACCCGCACACAGGGCGACAACGCCAAGCCCAAGGGTGATGGCAAGAGCCACCTGAATTTTACTGACAAGGTCGGCGCCGCGCATATTAAGAAAACCAAAAAGGATAAGTACAGCTTCAAGAAAAATAAGTTCACCAATAAAAATATTCCAATTTGCAATGGTATACATATAACCAAATTCAAGTATTCCGGGCATGAGAAAACGTGTCATAAGGACGAGAGCAGTAGCATTGAGAGCAATAATAGAAAGATACCCAAGCACCATGGCCCAGCCGCAAATAAAGGCCGCCGTGGAGCCGAAAATAGCATAAGCAAAGGCAAAAGCGCCGCCAGCAACAGGATACAGACCCACAATCTTGCCATAGCTTACGGCAACAAACATGAGCATAACGCCGCCAATCGCAAAACCTATGCAGGCTGCTAAGGGGCCGGAAGAAGGGAGAAAACGCAGGCCGGGCATGACGAAAGCCCCCCAGCCGATGATGGATCCAAAGGCCAAAGCCCAAATGGCTAAGGGGGACATGCTCTTGTCAAGCTGGACACGGCCACCGCCGGAATCTTGTGAACTCATACAATACTCCTTGTGAAGCGCTCTCGTCAGGGCGCCTCTAAAACGTGTTACAAACCGCACGAATGCCGCACGGTTTCAGAATATGCGTTGTAAAAAGCAAGGTGTATACCATGTTACAAGTTTGTGACGCATGTGTGACTGCAATACGCGCTGCTCTTGGAGAAAAACTTTGTTATTTTCGATGGTTATGGAAATATATTTTTTGTAACATAAATTCTGCTGATAATGGCAAGGGGAGTGTTTATGAAAAAAAACACAATCATTTTTTAAGACTTTTTGGAAAATGGTGCATGGTGCACAAAAATGATGCGAGAATGGTTCATAAGGGACACTGTGTATCGTGAAAAGTGAGGGAATGCTCAAGAAAAGAGCGCTGGGGGCAAGGATGTCAAGGAAAATCGTGTGATTGTGGAAGTGATGCGATTGTGCATTGCATTGAGTCAAAAACGCATTGTGCGTTGGAACGGACGCGGCGGAAGGCGCGGGACTGAGGGAGGGGAGCGAATAGGGAGAGAGGGGAGAGCATGCGCTCTCCCCGCATAAGGTATCAACGTGTTATTTGAATACTTTTTGAAATTGTGCGCCCGGAGCTTCGTCTAGCATTTTGAGATTTTTTTGTGCGGCTTCATAGCCTTGGTCTGCGGCCTTTGTGAACCAGTAGCGCGCTTGCGCCTTATTTCTTTCTGTGCCGCGGCCTTCCGCATAGCAGATGCCGAGAAGGTTTTGCGCCGGTGCGTCGCCGTGGTCAGCGGCTTTACGAAGCCAGCGGCTACCCGTAAGTGTGTCTATGGGGACGCCGTCGCCATATATAAGGGCATAGCCGAGGGTTCTTTGTGAGGGCACATCTTCTTGTGCGGCAGCCAGTGCGAGCCAGCGCGCGCCCTCTTGTTTATTGCTAAGGATGCCACTTCCGGAATAGTAGAGCATACCAAGGTTGTATTGTGCGGGGCTAAAGCCCTGTTCGGCGGCCTTGCGATACCATGCGGCGGCTTCCGTGTCATTTATGGCGACGCCGTTGCCTTCTT
>CAYJGA010000244.1:0-3678 GCA_964369255.1 uncultured Desulfovibrionaceae bacterium | reverse complement strand
CCCGTTCCATCAAGCAGCGCCATAACAATCTCTCTATTGATTTCAATATCTTCCACAAGGAGGATTGTTTTTCCTTTCAAATCAAGCGCTTCGGCAGTTGTGACACCTTGTTCTGCAAGTTCGTGTTCTTCAAGACTTTTTGCATCCGGCAGAGCGCATGGCAAGACGAAGCCGACGCATGTTCCCTTGTGCTCTTCAGATTCAAAGAAAATGGAACCGCCCATAAATTCAATAATCTGCTTACATATGGACAGGCCAAGCCCTGTACCACCAAATGTATGGGATATGCTGCTGTTGGCCTGTTGGAATGGTTGAAAAAGCTTTTCTTGCTGTTCACTCGAAACACCAATACCTGTATCGGTGATAGAAACGCGGATGTGGCAGCTGTCAGCGTCGCAGGAGTCAAGGTCTGCGCGTAGTGTGATCGTGCCTCCTTCCGGTGTAAACTTTTCTGCATTGGACAAGAAATTTGTAATAACTTGAGAGATGCGTTGTTCGTCGGACAAAAGATACTGAGGAATACGGGAATCTATATGCGTATCAAAGACTTGCCCCTTGTCAGACATACGGAAACCAACAACACTGATAATACGCTGCACACTTTGACTGAAGTCAAAAATCTGGAGGTTTATGTCAATTTTTTTGGCTTCAATTTTCGACATATCCAAGACGTCGTTGATAATCCCCAAGAGGTGTGTGGAGGCCGTTTCAATTTTCGTGAGGCATGTGAATATTTTTTCTTTGTCGTCTGCCTCCTTGGCAATCTTCGACATGCCAATAATAGCATTCATAGGCGTGCGCATTTCGTGGGACATGTGCGCCAAAAAATGCGTCTTCGCTTGGCTTGCATTGTGCGCTTCTTCTGCTGCGCTGGTGAGCTTTTCATTGTTTCGTTGAAGCTTTTTGCGCAGTCGTTGTATGGTTTTTGCGAGCATTCCCAATTCATCATGGCGATCGCTCCCATAAATATCTTGCCCGCCCCCTTTGATAATATTTGCATGAATCTTAGGTGCAAAGGCAGAAAAACGCAGGCTTTGTACCATTTTTGCGAGAGGCATAAATAAAAGCTTCTTGCACGCCACTGTAACCGCCAACACATAGAAGAGGAAGAGCGCCACAGCGACCCAGAGGAAGGGTGTAAGCTTTGCTATAGAGAAAAGGGATGTCGTGCTAAAGAAGGTGATGACGACCCAATCTGTCCCCTCAATGGGTGAAATGGCAGCATAGCTATAGGAATGCCCGCGGGGCAAGGGGATAACATCCGGCCTGTGGTCTTGTGAATAATAGCCTTGCATAGACGCTTGCATTTCTTCAAGAGCGTCATGAAGGACGGGAGCTGCAAAAACGTCTTTAAAGTAAAGCGTGCTGTCGTCCAAAAATGTGGTTTGTTGATTGCCGCTGTCCATCTGCACGATGCCATGCCTATCGACAACAACACCACGGATATTTTCAATATTATACTCGTCAAAAGCCGATGCTAAAATCTTGTCGAAAGGTTCTCCGGTGCAAATGACGCCGAGCACCTTTCCTGATTCGTCAACGACCTTATGATTCACCCACACAAGGGTTCTGCGCAAAATTTTATCCGTATCCACATTGAGGCGATAGGGTTCCTTGGCATGTAATGTTTCAAAATACCATCCATCATCGGGATTGCCGAGACTCACATACGCGCTATTGACAAAGCTTTTTTGGGTGGTTGTTCTGTCAAAATTATATTCCGCGCCGGACTCCGCGATGGCAAAATAGAGGATGCCATTTTCAAGCACATTCGCATAGGTCTTCATGGCAAAGAAGGCATTGCGTTTTTTATAGGGATTTTGCTCGTCGGCAAACCATTCCACAATGGCTCGTGAATGAGCCGCAGATGTGAGGATACCTATATCTTTCTTTATCTGCGAGTTCAGCACAGCGGTGGTTTTGAAGGAATAGAGTTCCGCATAATCCTCGGCAATGTCATTTGTCAGCGAGGTTATTGTGTGGAACGCGAAGGCAAGCAGAGTTGAGATCAGGAGAATAGAAACAGATATATTGATAGCATTAAATTGCAATTCAATATTATTCCGTAAAGCCGTAACAAGCGAAAACTTCCGTCTGGACATAAAACTTCTCGATGGTAAAATGCACTCGTGCCTTCTTAAGGCAAGGCACGCTAAGCCATCATCAAACACGAGGCACCGTACCAAATAGCTTTTTTAATATCAAGAACTTTTTCTATTTAAAAAAATCAAAAAAAACACATTTCTATGTCGTGTTCCTTCAGCAGGCTACAAAAAAATGCAGACAAGAGCATGTATACAGCTTTACATATCTTGTCTGCACTTTTTGTGGCCGCTGTCGTGTAATACAGGCGGCTATGGCATTCCGCCCCCCAGATATTTTTGCGAATATGTGATTCTTCGGCTCTCTCGCACAGAGCACATACGAGAAGCCGAAGAATCAGTGGGGAGGGAATACGCGCAACACACAGCTCGTAGTGTCAAAGCCGGTGTCGCGAGATGTCTTATGCTGCCATGCTTGCGATAAGCTCGCGGGCATCTTCGTTGCTGGGATCTGTGCCAAGAACCTCTTCAAGATGCACTCTCGCTTCTTCATGGCGACCCAAGGACATGAGAATCCCTGCAAGGCTTATGCGAATAGCGCTCACTTCTGTGCACACCTGCATGCTTTGCTCAAGAGCGGGCACAACTTCGTCCAAGCGGCCCAAGTGGAATCCTTCACGCACAAGGCAGTTCAGGGCAACAATATTCTCAGGATTGAGCGTCAAAGCGCGGCTGAAATGTTCAAACGCCTCTACATGCTGCTCTTTTTCCATGTGAACAAGGCCAATACCTGCCAAAGCTTTGTCCGTTTCTTCAATAGATGCGGCCTTTGTGTAGAGCACAAGCGCATCATCAAGCTGACCGCGCTGCACTGCCACAGTTGCCAAACCCAAGAAGGGGGACATCTGCGAGCCATCGTTGCCGATGGCCTTGCGATAGTATTCTTCTGCCTTGTCATACTCACCCATAAAAAGGTAGCATTCGCCCAATTCCTTGTTGATTTCGTAGTCTAGTTGATTGCTCATAGTATCCTCCCCGAAGGTTATGAAAAAATCTTGTACGCATCCGCTTACAATCCATATCATAAGCGCATGGTACTTGCTTCATGTGTTATGCGTCAAACATATGGCTTGCCGCTCATGCTCTAAATACACCTATAGCGCACTTATGCACCTGCGGTAAACTGCTATGTTTGTCTGCTGGCATTCTACTAGCAGATAGCGTGCCAATATTAAAAAAAGCTTACCTTTCAACATGTTAAAAATAGAAAAAGTCTAGAACTGCAATATTTTCCCGTATTTTCCGTTCAAATTTTTTATCTTTTCTTATCCTGTACCTCGCGGAAAGCCGCAAAGGAGCGAGGCGAGGCGAGGCAGGGTATTTTTTGCCCGCGTCGTTCCGATATGTTTTTTGAAGGGGTTTGGGGGAAACTTTTAGATGTGACAGGGCACTAGTGCGCTGTCATCTTTAAAAGTTCTGATTGCCGCGTCGCTCAAATCCTCGCAATAGCATGATATATAACAATAATGTTATTGCGAGCGCAGCAAAGCAATCCATGCTTTTAGCCTTCACAAGGCACTAGTGCCTTGTCAACACTAAAAGTATACTTTTAAAAGTTGACTCCCTTTGCATATTT
>CAYJGA010000243.1:0-3693 GCA_964369255.1 uncultured Desulfovibrionaceae bacterium | reverse complement strand
ATTGCTACTCGCTCATCCGCGATTATTACCGCTTGCATCACAATCTCACCATCAAGGACTATCCGCGAGAATGGGAATGGTGGGTCAAGTCTGACGACGACCTCTACAGCACCTTTTTTAAGGATGCAGGCTTTGTGGAAGTGCCCCTTGCGGACATCCAAAAAGGCGACGGTATCCTTATGCCTCTCGGTTTTGCCGCCATCCGTCACAACATCGTCAGTCACGGCGCCATCTACCTCGGCGATGAGATGCTCTTGCATCACAAGAGCGGCGACGCGGCTTATGACCCCACGCGCCTTTCGTGCGTGGAGAATATGCACAGGTACAGGAAATACTTTCGACATGTGCTGAGACATGCATCCTTAATGTAGGCGGTGGAATATGCGCGTCAAGCACAGAATATGCTTACACGGCCACTTGCAAAAGTACGGCGATTTTTTTGACTTTGCCGTGCCCTCTCCGCTCATGTTGGTGCGCTTTCTCATTTCGCAAGTAAAAGGCTTTGCTGAGGATTTACAAAAAGGTCATTACAAAGTCGTACTTGGTGACGTGGAGCAGGATGATTACATGCCCCTCGATGTATTGCACATGCATCTGTCGCAAAAGCACAGCCAGACCATACACTTGATACCCGTGCTTGAGGGCATGGGCGGCGGCAGTGGCGGCGGTGTGGGCAAAATCATCATAGGCGCTGTGCTCATGGTGGCAGCCATTGTGGCTACGGTATGGACGGGCGGCGTGGCAAGTCCGCTTGTGGGCGGTGTGGCGTCCTCATTTTGGGGGGCGGGTATCGGGGCGACCCTTGCCTCATCGGCCTTCATGATGGGTTTTTCCATCGCGCTCAGTGGTGTGGCCATGCTGACGCAACAGGCCATGGACATGAACACGGGCGCCTCAGCGGAACGCCCTGAGAATAAGCAATCCTTCTTTTTGTCGGCGCCCATCAATATGGTGGAGCAAGGGGGCGCGCTGCCCATATGCTTTGGAGAGTTTACGTGCGGCTCCGTCACCATCAACGCTAATATGCAAGTCTATGATTTGATATAAAACAGAGGAAGCGAGTATGTCTTTAATCCAGTTACCCAACAATTTACACGGACAAGGCGGCGGTGGTGGCGGCTGTTTTCCGGAGCACGTCCTTATAGGTACGCCATCAGGCGACGTTCCGGCATCGTCCCTTTCTGTGGGTGACGTGGTGGAGTGTTTCGACGGGCAAGGTGGCATCCGGCACCGACGGATAACGCGCGTCTTTGAGCACGATGATGAGGACGTGTACGCCTACACCCTGTGGGGCGGCATGGAGCTTCCCCTTACGCCCAACCATTGGGTGCTGAACCAGTACAAAGCTTTTGCCGCCATTGACACGCTGGAGCATGTGCAGGACTGCTGTGTCGACAGGCGCGGGCACTTGCGTCCCGTCATGGACAGGCGATACCTTGGCAGGATGCGCGTCATCAATTTTCACGTGGAAGAGTTCGGCACGCTCATCATCAACGGCGTGTGCGTCCACAATGGCGGCATCGACCTCGCCTTACGTGGGCGTGGCGGTGGTGGCGGCGGCGGTAAGGGCGGCGGTGGCGGTGGCAGTGGTCCCACGTTTAACGAACACCCCGACACACTCCAAGCCAATACAAAAATATCGCTGCTGGAGGCCATTTCTTGCGGCCCCGTGGCGGGCTTAGTGCAAGGCGATAAGTCCATCTACATCGATTACACGCCGCTCAGAAGTGAAGGCGGCACGATGAACTTCCAAGGACTGACATGGCAGTTCCGCCACGGCGACCTTGACCAGCACATCATCAAGGGCTTCGAAAGTATCGGACAACCTGTGTCCGTGTCCGTTTTGGCGCGCTACAATATCCCCGTCACGCGCAGGGTCACAGGCGAGGGCGCGGCTGCCATCATGGTCGTCGTGTCCACGCCGCGTCTCGGTGAACAAGACGTAAATGAAAACTCCCTCAAGGGCAACAGCATCACGTTTACCATCGCTGTAGCCACAGCGGGCGGCGTGGCAAAAACATCGAGCTTGACGCTGACCGGCAAGGCAAGCAGCGAGTACAGGCGCTCGTATCTTTTTCATGTGTACGACGACGGCCCGTGGGACGTATCCGTCACGCGCACAAAGCCTGATTCTGACTCATCCCTCATTTATGATGAACTGTATTTTGACTCGTACATGGTCATGTATGAGGACGCGCTCACGTATCCGGGCGTCGTGCTCTTTGGCGCGCAGGTGGACGCGCGAGAGTTTGGCTCCAATTTGCCGTCGCGTTTCTTCCGCATGCGCGGCGTCATCGTACAAGTGCCATCGAATTATAATCCCATCAGCCGCACCTATACCGGCATTTGGGACGGCGAATGGAAGTGGGCATGGACGGACAATCCCGCCTATGCTTTGTGGTGGATACTCAACGACGTGGACAATGGCCTCGGCGAATATATCCACGAATACGCGCTTAATCTTACGGAAATTGAGATTTACGAAATCGGCAAATACTGCGACGTCATGGTGGACGACGGCTATGGTGGCAAGGAGCCGCGCTTTACGTTCAACGCGTGGATTACGGACAGGCAAAAGGCGCTTGACGCCCTGCGCCTCATTTGCGGCGCCTTCCGTACGCAGATTTTATGGGGGCACGGCATGCTGGCTGTGACCCAAGACCGCCCCATGTCGCCACAGCGGCAGTATACAAACGCCAACGTCATAGGCGGCACGTTTTCTTACAGCGAAACGTCGTACACGTCGCGCTACAGCGTCTTTATTATCAAGTGGCACGATCCCGACGACTATCACCGCGAGACGTCGGAAGTGTATGAGGATGCAGACCTCGTGCGCAAGTACGGATACAAGACGACCACAAAGGCGCTCATCGGCTGTACGAGTCGGGGCATGGCGCGTCGTGCTGCGGCGTACATGGCTTACACGCAGGAGCTGGAGGCGTGGACGTGTACGTTCAAAGTGGGTTTGGCGGACTTTGGCGCCTTCCCCGGGCACATTGTGAATATTCTTGACAGAGACATGGCGGGCGTCTCTCACGGGGGGCGTATCCTTGCCATTGACACGCAGGCACGGCGCATCACGCTGGACAGGGACATCACGTTTACGGCGGACAATACCTACAGCATTTGTCTTACTTTGCCCGATGACACATTGCAAACGGTGCCCGTGGTTAATCCTCGTGCGACAGTGGCGACGGTGCAGTACACGGAGGCCTTCCGCGTGACACCCGCCGCCGGTACGGTCTTTTTGTTGTACAGCACGTCCCTTGTGCCGCAGACGTTCAGAATCATGGCGGTGGCGGAAGACTCGCCGCTGGAATACGCCGTCACAGCGGCCTACCACGACGAGCGCAAGTTTGCCGCCATTGAGACGGGCTATCTTTTACCTGCAAAGCCCACATCCCTTATTCCCACGGGGAGCGTTGCGCCGCCTATCAATATGACGCATACGGAATTTTTTACTATGACGAATGGGGTGCTCACCACGGCGGTGGAGCTGTCGTGGCAGCCGCCCACACCAGAAGACGCGCGCATTGCCTACTATGAACTCTGGGTGCGCGGTGCGGCAGAGGGCAATCTCACATGGCGCAATGTGGGCATGACGTCGAGCATTTCCATCGACCTCATCGGCACGCAAGACGGGCGCTTTGAGGTGCAAATCCGCTCCATCACAGGGCTTGGACTCAAAAGCCC
>CAYJGA010000242.1:0-3731 GCA_964369255.1 uncultured Desulfovibrionaceae bacterium | reverse complement strand
GAAACTTTTTTTAGGAAAAAAAGCTTTCCCCCCAAACCCCCCTTCAAAAAAACCATTTGTTTAGCTAAACAATCGGCGCTTGCGAATGGAGGATTGAAGAGGTGTTTTGTTTTCTTATATGAAATAGTCCGTTTAACCTCTGAAGCGATGCGGTAAAAAACAAATTTGAACGACCTGATTATCCTTCTTATATAATAAGGGTTTTCTCTATTCGATTTTTTAAGTGCGTCCCTCATTCAAGTGTGCGTTCTTGTACTCTGCCCGTATTATTTCCCGAAGGATTTTGAGGTGCATCTGTAGGAGGAACAGTGATGGAGCGCAAGCCCGGAACGACATCTTCGACGGGCACATGACGCTGTATTTCACTCGTTCGCATGTAGAGACGTCCAAAGGCGCCCATGTCATCGTACACAGCCACAGTTGTCGCTGGAAGCCTGCCAGAAAATGGGGGATTTGGCACAACAACGTAGTAAATACGCGCGTTTGCGCCCTTAGAACGTAAAAGTTTGCACGCAATAATCCAGTCTTTTTGTGCGTCGTTGTCCCAATCACTGATGGCGACCATATCCACCTCGAGGCGACGCTCGACGCTTGGCGTACTGCGCCTTTTTCCTTTGATTGTTTGGACAAGCGTAAAGCCATTCGTTCTTTTTATGAGGGTATCTCCCTTTCGCACGCTGTCTGCAAAGGAGGCAAAGGACTGTGTGCCTACAACATCATCAAAAATGACAGAAGGCGGCAAATCTTTGAGAAGACGCTCTGTGTAGCGCTGAGGCACTGCTTCCCAATCCGCAGGCAAATAGTCGCGGTCACTATCTAAAATATCACGCGCCTCAAGTTCATGAGGCATCCTATCTGCCATGAGCTTGAATTGTCTGGCGTCGATGACATGTACAGGCCGGCCAAGACAGCCACACAACAGAATGCAGAAAAGTAAGCTTAACATACTACGCAGTAACATAATACTCCTCAAGGCGCTGCTTCATGTTTTTGGTACCAAGGAAGACAGGCACACACAGCGCCTCTCGCCCTTGCAAAGTATGCCGCAAATGAACGCGTATTGCCAAGAGAAAATTGCGAAAAAATCGAGAGAAAATCATAAAAACATGCGCGCCCTGAAACTCCGCTCGAGGACGCGCATATAAAAAGTAAAAACACACAGCAAGGCAAGCGCTGATTTTATCAAATGTTGATTCTTAAACAAGGAAGGCGACTTCCGAGAAGCACCCAGCATATATAGATATATACAAGTGTTTCGCCAAGCGACCCAGACGCACTGAGGAGAAATACAAAATTCCATCAGTGCTTGCCTCACGCACAAACACGCATCCATCGAGACCTGCGTACAGACTTGCCTCTTTCAAGCATGCCTGTGTAGAGCAGACCTGTTTAAGTCATGCCAGACTCTGCATATTCGGCCAACTTATTCAAATCGGTAATAACAAGCCGCGACTTCGTGCATCGACTTATGACGCCGTCATCCTTCAATTTGCGCAATATTTTTCCAAGCCAACTACGCCGCACACATAAAAGCGACGCAATTTCTTCGTGGGTCACACCAAGCGGCACTTCCAAAGCGTTGCCGTAGCTCCGTGACAGCTCAAGCATGAGTTTACACGTATTTGCGAATGCATTTCCACCGGCAATGTTGACAATTCTCCGCATGAAATAGAGATTTTTCAAGGCCTGCGCACGCACAAGACTCAACACTAAGTGTGGATGCTCTTCTGCAAAAAAGGCATTCAGCACATCAGACTCTGCAAAAAAGTACGCTTCCACAGGGGTAATGGCATATATGCTGTATTGTGCGCCGTATTCATGAAAGATGGTGTCATACATCAATGTCCCCTCCCCCAAGTGATACAGAGTCACTTCTTTTTCTTCTGCATTCTCAAGGGTGTGCACAACGCGCACCTTACCATATTTCAGATAATAAAAACCCCTCTGCCCGTTTTGCGCTGAAGGGATCATCTCCTTCGCCTTAAAGGTCATATACTGTGCTGCGTGCAGCACGCTTTCCCATTCGCGAGAGGTGTCCACAATCCAAATGGGGTTTGCATAAAATTCCTTCTTCCGTTCCGTTCCAGAAAGAGATGACTCTCTCCGCTTCGTTGTCGCAGTATGCATATTTTCAAGAATGGGCATCTTTGCATGTGGCATTCTTTTTGTAAACTTATACATAAATAACTCCTTATGTTATTGATAAGGCATTGATTCTTAGAATCTTATTTCCACCCTATCATATTATTGGTCTGTGACAAGACAAATTTTGCTTTTTTTGCAAAAATGTTTGCCCAGCAATTTAATAACACAACGAATATAGACTTGCAATATAATATCGCTTTTTTTCTTAAAAAAAATTCTAAAAGACACTTTTAGTAATATATACACATAAAATGTTTATAAAAATACAAATAGGATAACACATAAAAAAGATTCTTCTCCTCACAGGGTATCCATAAAGTCCAAATTCACAGGCAGTTCAAAACATGTAAGATGTAAGAACACGCAAGAACGCAAAAAAGCAAACAAAGCCATGCAGATAAACACACATACTTTGTTTGCTTTTGAGGCAAATGACCCACCATGTCCCCTATACCGCTGCCACCAAGCCCCACGATACTATCGTCTTAATAGAAGTATAGACCAGTATTCTTTG
Organism: uncultured Desulfovibrionaceae bacterium; assembly: GCA_964369255.1. Lineage (GTDB taxonomy): Bacteria > Desulfobacterota > Desulfovibrionia > Desulfovibrionales > Desulfovibrionaceae > CAYJAD01. Next base: position 1,072 of record CAYJGA010000242.1, on the reverse strand, counting down.
TACACCAGTCCACACCGTTCTACCTCTCAAACCATTCTGGCCATGCCTCCTGCGCGTCAGCATGTCGGCCTTGCCACAGTCCGCGCATGTCCATGTGATGATAGAGCTTTGTAAGAAAGCTGCGCTTGTCCAGCGCCCATGCGGGGGCGATGCATTCCCCCGGTGCGGGGTCGCCCGTAAGGCGATGAATAACGACAGACGTCGGAATGCGTGCCACCGCACGCGCCAGCATATCCATATAAGCATGCTCTTCGAGGGGCGTATAGCGCCCTTGTGCGTGCCATGCGGCGAGGGTGCTGTTCTGACAGACATAGAGATTGTGCAACTTAATGCCGTGCACATTTTGCGACACGGCCCAATCCACAGAGGCGAGAAAATCATCGGCGCCTTCACCGGGCAAGCCTGCCATGAGGTGAACACAAACCTTGAGGCCATGGACATGGGCGCGCTGGATGGCCTGCTCCGACTGTTGTATGCTGTGCTGTCTGTTGATACGGTTGAGAGTGGCATTGTGACAGCTTTGGACGCCGTACTCAATCCACACCTCCTGCAAAGGACATGCAGCAATATGGGCAAGCTTTTCCTCGTCTACGCAATCAGGACGAGTGCCCAGCGACAGACCCACATTATCGGGGAGGGTGCTGACGCTGTCCACAAGAGCCTGAAGGCGCTCCGCTGTGCCATAGGTGTTGGAAAATGACTGAAAATAGGCCATGAATACGCGTTTCTTTTCGGCGCGCGCGTATTTTTCGCGCCAAAAGTCCCACTGCTGCTCTATGTTCAATCCTTTGTGCAAGAGACCGGATCCGGAACCGTCGGCATTGCAAAAGACGCAGCCTGTGCGAGAAAGGGCGCCGTCGCGGTTGGGACACGAAGCCCCTGCATCCAAGGGAATTTTTTGGACGCGCTGCCCTAGACTGCGTCGAAAGTATACAGATAAAGTGTGCCATAAATTCATAAAATACTGCCTTGTAATTATTGCACAAGCATACAATATGTTATATATTTTGTAAAGAAGCGCACCATGCGAAAACAGGTCATTCCGATTTGTTTTTTTGAAAGGAGTTTGGGG